>NZ_JSYB01000076.1:0-648 GCF_054823945.1 Tepidiphilus sp. HLB4
AAATTTACAGAAAAAAGGTTGCACAACCCCTGGGCTTTCTCGATCGGGGAGAGAACGTCGTGCTCCTGGGGCCCTCGGGCGTGGGCAAAACGCATCTGGCCATCGCCTTGGGCTATCGGGCGGCCCAGGTCGGCGTCAAGACGCGTTTCACGAGCGCAGCCAAGTTGCTGCTCACCCTCAGTGCCGCGCATGCCCAGAATCGGCTCAAGACGCTCATGCGCCGTAGCGTCGCGGCCTATCGCCTGCTCATCATCGACGAGATCGGCTACCTACCCATGAATCGGGAACAAGCCAACCTCTTCTTCCAGGTCATCGCCCAGCGCTACGAGAAGGGCAGCGTGATCGTCACGAGCAATCTGCCCTTCGGGCAGTGGGACGCAACCTTCGCCCAGGACAGCACGCTGACGGCGGCCTTGCTGGATCGGCTCCTGCACCATGCCCACATCGTGCCCATCGCCGGGGAGAGTTACCGCCTCAGGCATCAACGACAAGCCGTCATGCTTGCCGCTAGAAATGCCGCAGGGATGCCCGAATAGCATCGCTTGCGTCAAAGGGGGTGTATCAGTTTTACTTCGTTGATCAAGGCAAAACTGTGTCAGTTTTCAATCGGTGTTGACACCGTTGGCGTAGTCACGCCGTCGCTCACTA
>NZ_JSYB01000077.1:0-1151 GCF_054823945.1 Tepidiphilus sp. HLB4
CGGCCGCCTTCACGGATGGCGAAGCGCAAGCCTTCTTCCATCGCGATCGGGGCGATCAGCTTCACTTCCAGCTTCACGTTGTCACCGGGCATCACCATCTCCACCCCTTCGGGCAGCTTGATGGCACCGGTGACGTCGGTGGTACGGAAGTAGAACTGCGGCCGGTAGTTGCTGAAAAACGGCGTGTGACGCCCGCCTTCTTCCTTGGAGAGCACGTACACTTCGCACTCGAAGTGCGTGTGCGGCGTGATCGTCCCGGGCTTGGCGAGCACCTGACCGCGCTCGACGTCTTCGCGCTTGGTGCCGCGCAGCAGCACCCCGACGTTGTCGCCCGCCTGCCCCTGGTCGAGGAGCTTGCGGAACATTTCCACGCCCGTGACCGTGGTCTTCTGCGTCGGGCGCAGACCGACGATCTCGACTTCGTCGCCCACCTTGACGATGCCGCGCTCGACCCGGCCCGTGACCACCGTGCCGCGACCGGAGATGGAGAAGACGTCTTCGATCGGCAGAAGGAAGGGCTTGTCGATGGCGCGCTCGGGCGTGGGAATGTAGGTGTCGAGCGCTTCGGCGAGCTTGAGGATCGAGGGCTCGCCGATCTCGCTCTGGTCGCCTTCGAGCGCCTTGAGCGCGGAGCCTTTGATCACCGGGACTTCATCGCCGGGGAAGTCGTACTTGGAAAGCAGCTCGCGCACTTCCATTTCCACGAGCTCGAGGAGCTCGGGGTCGTCGACCATGTCGCACTTGTTCATGTAGACGACGATGTAGGGCACGCCCACCTGGCGCGCCAGCAGGATGTGCTCGCGCGTCTGCGGCATCGGGCCGTCGGCGGCCGACACCACCAGAATGGCGCCGTCCATCTGCGCCGCGCCCGTGATCATGTTCTTCACGTAGTCGGCGTGGCCCGGGCAGTCGACGTGCGCGTAGTGGCGCTTGGCCGTCTCGTATTCGACGTGCGCGGTGTTGATCGTGATGCCGCGGGCTTTTTCTTCCGGCGCCGCGTCGATGTCGTCGTACTTCTTCGCCTCGCCGCCGTAGTACTTCGACAGCACCGTCGTCAGCGCCGCCGTCAGCGTCGTCTTCCCATGGTCCACGTGACCGATCGTGCCCACATTCACGTGCGGCTTCGTGCGCTCAAACTTCGCTTTTGCCAT
>NZ_JSYB01000013.1:0-11215 GCF_054823945.1 Tepidiphilus sp. HLB4
TTGTAGCTGGCGTCGTGGCGGGCGTTCATGAGGGTCATTGTAACCCGGCCTGCCGGATCGAACCCATCCGATCCAAGGCAATCGCATCAAGTTCCCGGAAGGCCGAGAAGCGCCTGGCGGTAGGCGTTGGAGGAAGCGGCGAGCTCACCCCCGCCGCAGCACCCCCGGCGTGCGAAAGCGCACGATGCGCCGGTACAGCCACACGTAGAGCACCGCGAAACCCAGCGTGAAGCCCATCAGCACGTAGGTGTGCCGCCAGAAGAGCACCGCCGGGATCACCGAAGCCGAGCACAGCAGCCACAGATAAGGGGAAGTGGCCGAATTGCGCCGCACCAGCGCCTCCGCCTCGCGCCCGCCGGCCCAGCGCACGATGCGGCGGAATACCAGCGTGTGCAGATGCAACGCGTCCGGCAATCCGGGCGAAGTATCCCGCACTACCTTGCGCCGGTAGATGGAAAACACCGTCTCGAACACCGGATACACCACGAGGAGCATGGGAAACCACGCCGACACCTCCGGGTGCCGCCCCACCAGAAGCACCGACACCTCTCCGATCAGGAACCCCACCAGATAGGCCCCGCCGTCGCCGAGAAAAATGAGCCCCCGCGGATAGTTCCACACGAAGAACCCCAAAATCGCCCCCACGCTCGCGATGCACACGTTCCATAGCAGGTGATCCCCCAGCACGTAGGCCACGTACCCCAGCGCCGAGAGAATCATCACCCCCACCATGCCCGCCAGGCCGTTGAAGCCGTCGATGATGTTGATCGCGTTCGCCACCCCGCCCACCGCCACCGCCGTGAAGAGCAACGCCACCGGGCCGTAGCGGAGAAGATCATCGACGAGCGGCACGTCCACCCGCGTGAGCATCGCCCCCAAAAGCCAAAACCCCAGCGCCGCCGCGCCCATCGTAAGCGCAAGCCGCGCTCCCACGCCCACGCGCTTGGTCATGTCCTCGGCAAGACCCCCGGCGAACGCCGGAATCCCCGCCGCGAGCAACAAGGCGAACTCCCGGGCGATGCTGCGACCGTCGAGCCACAGCACCAGCGCCGCGGCTACCAGGCCCAGCGCCACGCCGACTCCGCCCACCCGCGAGACCGAATGGCGGTGAAACTTCTGCACGCCGGAAAAATCATCGTCGGCGGAAAGATGCCCATGAAAGCGGTGCCACCGGATCACCCCCAGCGTCGCCAAGAAACTCACCAGAAACGCCATCAAGAGAACGATCATCGCCGCCTAACCCCCCACCCCGAGCAGCGCCATCAGCCGCCGGTTGATTTCGCGCACATCGAAGCGCTCCTCGGCCAGGCGCCGGCTCTGCGCCCCCATCGGCCCGATTGCCTCCGGATGCGCCACGAACCACAGCATGCGCTGCGCAAGCGCCTCCGCGTCGCGCACCGGCACGAGAAAGCCATTCACCCCATCGACCACCGTCTCGCGGCAACCGGGCGCGTCGGTGGTGATCACCGGCCGGCCCATTGCCATCGCCTCCTGCGTGCTGCGCGGCACCCCTTCGCGATAAGAAGGCAAAACATAGACGCTCGCCTGCGCGAGCCACGGCTGCACCGGCACGTGCCCCGGCCATTCGATCGCCCCTTCCTGCACCCACCGCCGCACCTCGCCTTCCGTGAGTGCTCCAGGGTTGTCGTCCAGCCCGCCCAAAAGCACGAAGCGCACCTGCGGATGACGCGCCTTCACCCGCCGCGCCGCCTCCACGTACTCCACGATCCCCTTTTCCCGCAGCAGACGCGCCGCGAGCAGAAACGTCACTGGCTCCGTCACCGGCGGAGCCGGTCGCCATTGGTCGAGGTCGACGCCGGTCCCCCTTAGCAGCACCGCCTTGCTTTCTTCAACCACCCCCCAGCCAACGAACTCAGCCAAATCGTCCGGGTTCTGGAATACCACCCGCTCCGCCCCGGCGAATGCCACTTTCGCCAGCGTCTGCACCCCTGCGCGCAACAAACGCCGCTTCAGCGATACCCTCCCCACTACGGTGGTAAACGTAAACCCCAAACCCGGCACCATCGCCACCCGCTTCGGCACCCTAGCCAAACGCGCCGCCAGAGTGCCATAGATCGCCGGCTTGAGGATATAGCACAACGTCACATCAATGCCCAAGCGCCTCAGCGTTCGCGCCAGACGCACGATGTCCGCCACCTCCCGCATTGGATTGCCGAACGCCCGGGTGATCGAAAAATCCACCGGCTCCGCCCCCAGCGCCCGCACCCGCTCCCGCGCCGCCGCGTCGTAGTCCGGCGCAAAGGCGAACACCTCCGCCCCCGCCGCCACCAGATCCTCGATCAGCGCCCCGCGGAAATTGAGCAAAGAAAACGCCTGGTTGCCGATTAGGGCGATGCGCACGATTGTTTCTCCCTCATTCCCTCCTCCACCGTGCCAGCCATGCCTGAAACATCAGCACGTCCCACAAATAGTAATGCCAGCGCCGCGCGCCGCTGAGGTGCTCGGCCCACATTCGCCGGATGGGCACCGGGTCGAAGAACCCTTCCTCGCGCAGGCGCTTTTCCGCCAGCAGCTCCTCGGCCCACTCCCGCAGCGGCCCACGCAGCCACTCCTCGATGGGCACGCCGAAGCCCATTTTGGGGCGCTCCATCAATTCCCGCGGCACGTAACGATACACCACCTGCCGCAGCAGCCATTTATTCTGTCCATCCCGGTATTTCAACGCCATCGGCACCCGCCAGGCGAACTCCACCAGCCGGTGGTCCAGCAAGGGCACGCGCGCCTCCAGGCTCACTGCCATGCTGGCGCGGTCCACCTTGGTGAGGATGTCGTCCGGCAGATAGCTCATCTGGTCCAGCCACATCATCTCCTCACGCAGCCCTCTCAGGCGTGGTCGCCTTCCTGCCTCATCGAGCACCGTCACCGGCTCGCGTGCTCCGAGCACGACGTCGTCCGGCTTCTTCCAGTGCGACACCAGCGAGCGGTAAAACGCCGCGCCATCGCGGTGCTCCAGCACCTCCGCCAGTTTCGGCAGGCGATCGGCCAGCGCCGGCAGACGAAGCCGCTGCGGCACGAAACGCCGCTGCAGCGCGTCCAGCGCCTGCCCGGGCAAGCGTCGCAGCATCGCGGCCGCAGCCCGCCGCAGCGGGAAGGGCAACCAGCGCAGCACGCGCCATACGCGATAACCCAGCGTATAGCGGTTGTACCCCCAAAAGAGCTCATCCCCCCGTCGCCCGAAAGCGCCACTGTCACGTGCCGCCGCGCGAGCGCGCTCACCAGATACGTCGGAATCTGCGACGAATCCGCGAACGGCTCGTCGTAGATCTCCGGCAGCTTCGGGATCACCGCCAGCGCCTCGGCCGGCGTCACGTACAGCTCCGTGTGCTCCGTGCCCAGATGCCGCGCCACCGCTTTGGCGTGCTTCGCCTCGTCGAACGTCTCCTCATGGAACCCGATCGAGAACGTGCGCACCGGCTGCCCGCTCTGCGCCTGCATCAACGCCGCCACGGTGGTGGAATCGTAGCCGCCGGAGAGAAACGCACCCAGCGGCACGTCGGACATCATGCGGCGGGCCACCGCATCGCGCAGCAGCGCATCCAGCTCTTCCTCCAGTTCCTGCGCATCCCCCCGCGCCGTGCGCACCCCCTCTTCCGCCACCCGTGCCAGATCCCAGTAACAGCGCGGCTCGCCCACCGCACGGCCGCCGTCGCGTACCACCACGAAATGCGCCGGCGGCAATTTATGCACCCCGCGAAAGATGCTGTACGGCGTAGGCACGTAAGAAAAGCGCAGGAATGCCGCCAGCGCATCGCGGTCGATTTCCCCGCGCTACGCCGGATGGGCCCGCAGCGCTTTCAGCTCCGAGCCGAAAAGAAACGCTCCGCCACAGGTGCCGTAATAGAGCGGCTTCTCCCCCATGCGGTCGCGCACAAGCACCAACGTCCGCTCCTGCGCGTCCCACAGCGCAAAAGCGAACATGCCGTTTACCCGCTGCAGCGCACCTTCTACTCCCCAGTGCCGCAGCGCCGCGAGCAGCGTTTCGGTATCCGAATGCCCGCGCCAGGCAAACGCCCCGCCCTCGGCCGCCAGCGCTGCGCGCAGATCCAGATGGTTGTAAATCTCGCCGTTGTAGGCAAGCACGAAACGCCCGCAGGGCGAACGCATCGGCTGATGCCCGGCCGGCGTCAGATCCACGATGGCAAGCCGCCGGTGCGCCAATCCCACCCCCGCCTGCCCGTCGAACCACACCCCCGCGTCGTCCGGGCCACGATGCCGCAGGGCATCGGCCATCGCGCGCAGTACTGCCTCGGGCTGATCCGGAGCTTCCGCTCCGAGGAAACCGGCAAAACCGCACATCGCTCACTTCCTCCCTTCGGCCACGGTTTCACCCCATACCCGCCGGTATGCCTGCACCATCCGATCCAAGCCGAATGTCTCCACGATCCGCTCGCGGGCGGCGCACCGCCGCGCGGCCCATTCATCCGGCCGTTCGCGCCATTCTTTCAGCGCCGCCGCGATCCCCTCGGCCAGTGCCGCCGCATCGCGCGGCGGCACCACCCAGCCCGTCTCCCCCACGATCTGCGCCGCATCGCCCACGTCCGTGGTCACGCACGGCGTGCCGCAGGCCATCGCCTCGGCGAGCACGTTTGGAAATGCCTCGCCCAGCGAGGAGAGCACGTGCACGTCCAGCGCCGCCATCACCGCCGGCACGTCGTCGCGCCGGCCCAGCAGGCGCACGCGCTGCGTGAGCCCCGCCGCGGCAAGCTGCTGCACCAGCGCGGCATTGCCCGCGTCACAGCCGGTGCCGACCAATACCGCAGCAAAATCCGCCCCGGATGCCTGCAGACGGGCGCAGGCCGCCAGCAGATTGGCATGATCCTTTTGCGGATCGAAACGCGCCACCATACCCAGCAGCGGCACCCCATCGGGTACGCCCCATTCGGCCCGCAGCCGCGCGCGCGCCGCCGCGTCGGGCCGAAAGCGGCCCACGTCGTAGCCATTGGGAATGATGACGAACTTTTCTGCCGCGTAACCCAGGCGCACATGCACATCGCGCGCCTGCGCCGCGCAACACACGATGGCCGCCGGCACCCAGCGCGACAGCCGGGCATCGAGCCGCGCAACCCAGATCGTGGCCCGGCGCGACTTGCCCGGCTCCAGATTGGAATGGTGAATCCCCCAGCACACCGCCCGCACCCCGGCCAGCCGCGCGAGCACGCCGCCGACGAGATCGGCGTGGTACATCCAGGTCTGCACCACGGTGGGCCGCTCGGCGCGCAATAGCCGCCACAGCCGCCACAGCCCGCGCACGGTGACCCGCCCGCGTGGCATACCCAGGCAATGCACCGCTACCCCCGCCGCGCGCAGTAGCGGGCCGTATTTGCCCTCGTCCATCATCGAGACGACGACATGGCGGTTTTCGGCATCGTGCGTACACAAGCGGTAGAGCACCGCTTCGGCGCCGCCGTCGGAGAGGCCGGTGATGAGGTGCAAAACCATCATGAGGCGCTCTCCCGGTCAGCCGCCATTCCACCGCGCGCCATCCCAAGCCGCGGCAGGCGAAACACGCCGATAAAAACCAGCGCTGCAGCAATCCAATGGATATGGCCAGACACCACCAGATCGGGCTGCGCGTAAAAAACCCCCAACACGGCAAGCGTCAATGCCAAATTCGCCTCGAAGACGGCACGCACCCCAGGCCACGGAATCCTGCTCAGAATGCCCTGCACAACGCGCAGCAAGGCGCCAAACAACAGACCGACAAGCGCGATTCCCACCATGTGGAACTGCATCAAGCCCACGGTCAACAGGTCCACCGGAATACCTCCGGTCACGCCTGCCGTACCCTTGGGCGCCCCCAAGATAACGGCAGTATTGATCTGATCCAGCGGCTCAAACCAACTGGTCCACCAGGATGAAGGCAGCACATACAACGGCGTCAACAGAAAATCGACGCCCGCCCGAAACAGATGTTCACCGCAATCCAGCTGCGCAAAGAAACTGCCGAACGGAAAGGCAAGTTCTCTCGCCAAAAATTCCAGCAGACTGTCCGCGGATTTAAGATTCAACCAAACACTGACCCCATAAGCACCGACTAACAGGCAGATGAAAACAACGCCGCTTCCAAAAAGCAGTCCTACCGGGGATCTACTTTTATTTAACCCCCATCCCAGCGGAAACGTGGCGATAAAAACCATAAACCCCAAACGCCCCAACCAGCTGTACAGGACATAGAGACTGAACGTAAAAGACAACGTCAACCCGAGAAAGCTTGACCAACTTCTGCACCCGGAAAGCCGCAACCCAAAAAAACCGAAGGCGGCGATCATGGCCAGCCCACCGAACGGCCTCAGAAAGCTCAACGGGTTATGCGGAACATCATCAAAAAGCGCGGACCGGATCGCCGCCGAATAGTTCAATTGCCCGAGGAATCCGCCATAGGCATGAGCATACAGGCCCTGCGCCACCACGGCCGCCACCAACAGCAACCAGAATGCCGCCACCCACCGTTGCGACCCAACACCGTTGCCGTCCATCATCGGCAAAGACCGAGCGCGCCAGCCATGCGCCATCAGATACCAGCCACTCAGCATCCCGAACAGCAACAGAAAAGCGCCGATACTGTGCAGCAGATATAAAGGTTCGAAGGGAATTATCCAAGGCGCCCAGACTGGATTGCCGCCCGCCAATGTCACGTGAAGCACCAATACCCAGCCGATGCCATACATGCCGCCGACAGCCAGCAATGCGAAATCCAGCAGAGTGACCCGACCAACCACCGCGCTGTGGCCGAGCGCCAACCCGCCACAGATGACGGCAAACAGCACCCCCATAAAGGTGACCAAGCCCATCACTCATCTTCCTGCGAATGTCGCTCACTACGTAGTTGTGCCACTCCGCAGCGAGTCAACAAGACTTTCAAATAATGCTCCACCGCCTTCCCGACACCGAATTCCGCCGTCCGCGCCATCGCGTCTGGATGCGTCTTTTCATCCAATGTTGCCACCATGGCATCGGCCAGCGCCTCCACATCCCCCACCGGCACCAGCCGTCCCCAGCGCCCCCCTTCCAGAATCTCGCGCGGTCCGCTGGGGCAGTCGGTGCTCACCACTGGCGCGCCGCAGGCGAGCGCCTCGATCAGCACCCCAGGCAACCCTTCCCAGCGCGAGGAGAGCACGAACACCGCGCAGCGCGACAGGTAGGCGAACGGGTTCGCCACGAAACCCGGCATCTGTACGTCGTCCGCAGTCAGGCCGCAGCTGCGCACCAGCGCCTCGAGTTCGCCGCGCAGTTCCCCTTCGCCCAGAATCAGCAGCCGCGCCGGGCGACACGACCGAATCGCGGCGAACGCCCGGATCAGGGAGGGAAAATCCTTCGGCTCCGTCAGGCGTCCGATCGCCAGCACCACCGGCGGCTGCCCCGGCGCAAACCAAGGATGATCGAGTGGCTCCGCCGCGAGCCGCCTGATCCGATCGAGATCGAACGGGTTGTAGATCGCCCGTACCGAACCGGCAGGCAACCGGGCGAAACGCTCGAGGTCGGCCGCGGATTCGCGCGACACCGCCACGATGGCGTCCGCCCGCCGGTACGCCCACGGCACCAGCGCATAGACCGCCTTCGCCACGGCACCCTGCGCACGAGCGGCTGAGATGCTGATGGTGGTGTGCTCCGACACCACCAGCCGGCAAGGGACCCGCGCGAGCATCCTGGCCGCAATGGCAACGACATTGGCGTGATTCATCGCCGAGAGCATCGCCCGCGGCCGTTCGCGGCGCAGGTAACGGGCAAGCGGCAGCAGCGCCTTGCTCACGCGCCCGGCGTGCAGATCGACCACGCGCACCTGGTCGGAGACGTCCTTCAGGTAAGGCCCCTCGGCTGCTGCCAGCACCAGATCGGTGGCATACCCGCGCTCGGCAAAGGCGTTGGCGAGCGTCACCATCACCCGCTCGGCGCCGCCGCCGCGCAGGGAGGGGAGGAAGATGGTGAGACGTTCGGTACTCATCGTGCCGGGCGACGCGCCACGGTAATGATGTGAGGGTCGGCGATTGCCTCCCCTGCTCGCGCCAGCGCCCAGCGTACAAGTGATTTCAGCCGATTCCGCATGCCTGGACGCCGCCAATCGACGAACGTCGTGAGATAACAACGCTCGACTTGGAAACCTGCCTGAAGCAAAAGCGAGCGCAAGCGCTCTCGATCGAAGGACTGCACATGTCCGACGCGATGAAACACCTTGCCGCAGCCCGGACAAAAGACTTGACTGAGCTCAAGATCCTCTGCGTATGGCACCGAGGACAAAAAAACGCCCCCTGGGCGCAAGACACGAAACACTTCTCGTAATGAGCTGGACAACACTGCATTGTCCATGTGCTCCAAAACTTCCGACATCACGACTGCGTCAAAGGAAGAATCGGGGAATGGCATCTTCTGGGCGAAACCAACGCGAGCCCGTTCGCCCAAGTCCAAATCATGCCGCAAACGCAAGATGGCCGACTCACTAGGATCGAGTGCATGGACCTCAATGCCCGCCTTCACAGCGAAACGTTCGAACGCACCCGAACCAATGCCAACATTCAATACCGTCTGCCCAGACTTCAGAAAACGCAGAAAGTAACGCGGGCGAACTTCTGGAAAAATGTTCCCAGATGAATAATGGTTTTGGTAGTAATCCCAAATTTTCTCTTGGCTCATGATTCACGTTTTCCTTGCGCAAAATTTTATGGCAATAACCCAAGCCATATACATAGTCACCGTTGCAGCGGCGACTCCGACTGTTCCATGAGAAAGCCACCACCATCCCGAGAAAACCTTGACCACCGTGGCAACCGCAGCTGCAATGAGTAACCATACCTGTTTGCGCACCGATACCACCCATTGCATGAGCACGATCCCGGCAAGGTAAAAGGGAAGTTGCACCCCCAGGGCCATCAGCGTGTCTGTCACGGCGCGGCTGGCTTCGACATCGAAGGCTCCCCGCTGAAACAGCAGGTCGACGATGACGCCTGAAAGTAGCGCCAAGGCCCCTGCGGCGATCCAGCCCAGCCAGAACAGGTGGATCGCCCATCGGCGGGCCAGGCGCCAGCTCGAGCGGGCGTCTCCGGCTGCCGACAGGACCGGCAGCATGGCACGGCCGACGACCGTCGCCGACAAGCCCAGCACCAAAGCCATCACCCGCTGCGCGTAACCAAAGGTGGCGATGCTGCCTTCGGGCAGTCGGGCGAGCAGGAACTGGTCGACGAGGCCGGTGCTGGTCATCACCACCTGGGCCGCGAGCATGATGCCAAAAGAACGGTAAATCTCCTGCCAATGGGGAGAACGGAGCGCGATCGCCGGGCGAACGGCGTCCGCATGCGCCACCATCAGCAGGCCAAGCTGCCCGACGAAGCCAGCAAACATCCCCCACAGCATGGGTTCCAGGGTGGGGTTGCCCGTATCCCATGGCCATAAAAACAAAAACAGCCCGATGCCCAGCGCCGGCAGGCATTCCAGAAAGGTGTTGGCGTGGCGCCGTCCGCTCATCAACCACGTCGAGTACAAAGAAGCCAACATGCCCAGGGCGATCACGCCAGCAGCGCACCAGGGTACGCTGGCAAGCGCCGCCTCGCGTGCCTGAGCATTCAAACCGACCCAAGGGGAATTGATGATCCAAGGCAAAAGAAGCCAAGCCAGCAATGCCAAGACAATGGAAAGCACCAGGCTGAGACCCAGCATCTCCGCCTGCAGCTGTCGGCCGTCTTCCGGCGATCGGGTGCGCAGCCGTACCAGCACAGGGATGAAGAGGAAACTCGCCACGCTGTAGAACACGCTGACCGGCCAGTTAGCCAGGTTGAAGGTGAAGAGGTATCCGTCGACCAACGCGCTGGCGCCATAACGATAGGCGACCAGCATCTCCTTGAGCGCGGCGACGATTTTGGCACCCAGGAGAAACACCACAACCCAAGCCATGCCGCGCAAGATCGCCTTGTTCTCGTGGCTGACGGACTGAATCCTGAATCGCCAGGGTTGCGGCAATAAACGCAGTAGGGTGGTTTTCAGCCGCATCAGGATTCAAGCCCGCCATACTGATCGCAATACCACCGCACGAACGCCGCGACGCCTTCTTTGAATGGAGTCTGCGGCCGGTAGCCGGTCAGCCGCTGCAGCAGCGCGCAATCGGCCCAGGTGGCCGGCACGTCGCCGGTTTGCATGGGCAGGTAGTTGCGGATCGCCTTTTTGCCGAGTTCCGCCTCGATGGCCTCCACAAAATCGAGCAGCCGCACCTGGCTCGAGTTGCCGATGTTGACCACGCGCCACGGCGCGGCGGGGCTGAGCGTGTCGCCTTCGATGGGTTGCTCGCGTTGATCCGGCGGCGGTGGGGGCACGTCGATCAGCAGCCGGATGGCGCGCACCAGGTCTTCCACGTAGGTGAAGTCGCGGTACATCTGGCCGTGGTTGTAAATGTCGATCGGGGTGCCTTCGAGGATGCCCTTGGTGAATTTGAACAGCGCCATGTCCGGCCGCCCCCAGGGACCATAGACGGTGAAGAAACGGAACAGGGTGATCGGCACGCCGTGGATGTGCGCGTAGGCGTGCGCCATGGCTTCGTTGGCTTTTTTGGTGGCGGCGTACAGCGTCAGCGGCGTGTCGGTCTTCTGGCTTTCGGCAAACGGCATGTCGGTGTTGGCGCCGTACACGCTGCTGGTGGAGGCCATCAGCAAATGCCGCGGCTGCAGTGCCTGCGCCACCTGCAGCACGTTGAAGGTGCCGATCAGGTTGGCATCGACGTAGGCGCGCGGGTTTTCCAGGCTGTAACGCACGCCGGCCTGCGCGGCCAGATGCACGATGACATCGGGCTGGGCGGCGCGGGCGGCGGATTCGAGCGCGGCGGCGTCTTCGAGCATGGCCTCTGTGGCGACGAAACCGGGCTGCTCGCGCAGCATGGCGTGGCGGCGCTGCTTGAGACGCACGTCGTAGTAGTCAGTCATGCCGTCGTAGCCGTGCACGGCATGACCCTGTGCCAGCAGCAGTCGGGCCAGGTGAAAACCGATGAAGCCGGCGGTGCCGGTGATGAAGATTCGCATCGTTACAGTCTTCCGTCGACGGATTCGAGGGGAAGCACATGCTTCACATCGTAGAGCACCCCTCCCTCGCGCAGCCACGCCCGGATCGCTTCCGCGCCCAGGTCGCGGTATTGGCGGTGCGCCACGGCGAGCACGATGGCTTCATAGGTGCCAGGCTCGGGTTCGGCGGTGAGTTCGAGGCCGTATTCCTGCCGGGC
>NZ_JSYB01000078.1:0-4212 GCF_054823945.1 Tepidiphilus sp. HLB4
GGATCAATGCAATCGTCCGGGACCTGACAGGTAGAACTAAGCAGTTCAGATGTTGCTCAATGGATTTTTTCCAAAAAAATCAACATGCAAGAGAGGCGTAAAGAAGCTTTTTTTTATCGGCACAACGTTTTTCTCCACTTCTTGGACACAACACCCCTAAGACCCCCGTTTCTCGGCGTCTCTGGCGCTCTTCTCAAGCGATTCCTCAACGAAGGATTCCCCCCGCCTGCCGATTCCCCCAGAGTGCAGGAAATTGAACCGCCCCCGCGGGAAGATGTCCGCGAGACGATGCGCGCCATCGTCGCCGGACTGCTCGAAGAGGCGGGCGCGGCGTTTCTGATCGAGCGCCCTACCGAGGCCGAAGTGTCCAAGGCATCGGCCTTGCTCGAGGCCATCGGGCAGCACCGCGGGAAGACCATCGCCCCCAAGACGCTATCGCGCTACCTGAGGAATTGGCTACGCGCCGAGGATTGATCACGTTTGAAACCGGACATGTCCAAGCGGCGGCGGACATGTCCGGAAAACCCGGCTCTTGGTGAAATATCTTTGGTGTCGCGTCAATTCTCTATGGAGCGGCACCATGCAACGTGTTTTATCCCAATCCGAAGTCTGCGAGCTCATCGGCCGCTCGCGTGTATGGGTTTATCGCCACGCGCGCAACGGCACTTTCCCCGCGCCCCGTATGGCCGGTTCCCGGCTCTTTTGGCTGGCCGAAGAAGTCGAAGAATGGCTGCGCACGGCCCCCGTTCCCACGTGGGCGGCCCGGAAGAGGGCGTGAGCGATGGAGGCCCAAAACGAAACGGCCGCCCCGGGTGGAGCTCCCGAGACGGCCGACAAGAACGAATGTACGCTCGCCCAGTATAGCACCCCTTTGACCCTCGTCGTCTTCGAGGCCGACCGTCCCATCACGAAGACGCTGCGGCTCGACGGTAATGGCGAGCTCGACAAGAAAACACCCCCGCAAATGGCGCGCGGCAAGGCGCGACGCTACCGGCTCGAGAATGTCGGCGAGTTCGTCGAGATGCTCGAATTCCTGGAACCCCGGCACGCGCTCGCCTTTGGCGAACCTTGCGACCCGGCGCGCGACGAGTTCGCCGTCGTCACCAAGGACAAGTTGCCCGCTGTGACCACCCCCGGCGTCATCGCCCGCTCGCGCGAGTTCTTCCAATGGGCGAACGCCCCCGGCGTGCTGCTGCTCGACTTCGACGCGCCCAAGGACGGCGAGCCCTTGGGGATCGACGCGGCGCTCGACGCCCTCTTCACGGCGGTGCCCGAGCTCGAGGCCGCCCCGATGGTGATTCGTCCAAGTTCGTCGAGCTGCATTTGGCATGGCGAACGCGAGCTTGCCGGGGTGCGCGGCTTTCACATCTACGTCATCGTCGCGGACGCGCGGCGCATCCCCGAGCTTGGCGAGACGATCAAAGGGCGCCTGTGGCTGGCGGGCTTCGGGCGCTATGAAGTGTCGAAGTCTGGCGCCCTGCTCGAGCGAACCTTGGTCGACGCCAGCGTGTGGCAACCCGAGCGACTCGTCTTCGCGGCGGGTGCGCACTGCATCGCCCCGCTCGAACAGCGGCGCGGCCCGCCGATCGTGCGCCACCCCGAGGCGCCCCCACTCGACGGCCTGCCCCCGCTCACCCAAAGCGAGCGAAAGCGGATCGACGAGGTGCAGCACGTGGCCCGCCAAGCCGTCGCCCCGCTGGCGCGCGAGAAACGCGAAGCCTTCATGCAAGAGCTCGCGGACGAGCTCTCGGACGGCACCGACTTAGAGCACGCGGCGCATCTCGCGCAGCAGGCAATCGAGAAAAAAATCCTGCACGGCGACTTTCCCCTCATCCTCGAGGACGGGCGCACCGTCACTGTCGGCGAGGTGCTCGACCATCGCGCCAGATACCACGGCGCCTTGTGCCATGACCCGCTCGAACCCGACTACGACGGCGGGCGGCTGGTCGGCAAGCTCTTTTTGGTCGGCATGCGACCGACGCTAAAATCGTTTGCTCATGGTGGCTCCACTTACAGGCTCATTCGCGCCCCGCGGCGTGTCGAGATCGTGGGCGGGCGCACGCGCGAGCTTGCCGACTGGCTGCTCGAGTATCTGCGCAAATCCGACGACGTCTTTGATTTTGGCAGCGAGCTTGCCACCGTCAGCGAAGGCCGCGTGATCCCCTTCAAGCGCGAGCGGCTGGCGTACTATCTCGGCGGCGAGTTCCAGTTCTTCGGCAAAAAGAAACAGAGAGACGGAAGCATCGTCGATGAAGACCGCGACCCGCCCCCCAAGGTCATCGACACCATGCTCGCGCTTGGCGCCGAGCGCAAGCTGAAACCGCTTGAGGCCGTCGTCTCGGCCCCGTTGGTGCGGCTGGACGGCCAGGTGCTCACGGCCCCCGGCTATGATCACGTCTCGCGCTTGTTCTACGACCCCGGCGCCGAGACGCCCCCGATCGTGCCCGAGGCGCCCACGGCCGAAGAGATCGACGCGGCGCTCGACGCGATCATGGCGCCCTTCGAGTATTTCCCCTTTGCCGGGGTGCTCGACCGTAGCGTGCTGCTGGCGGCGCTACTCTCGGCCGTCGAGCGCCCCGTCCTGCCGACCTGCCCCGGCTTTGGGCTCGACGCGCCCGTGCAAGGCAGCGGCAAGACGCTATTGGCAAGCGCCCTATGCGTGCTCGCCACGGGCGAACCCCCGACGATATGGCCCCACGTCAAGAGCGAACGCGGCGACGACGCCGAAGTGCGCAAGCGCTTGACGACGGCGCTGGTGTCGGGCGAGCGGGCGATCGTGTGGGATAACGTGGTCGGCACCTTCGACAGCGCGGCGCTTGCGGCCACGCTCACGGCCCCCATCTATCGCGACCGCATCCTTGGCGTGAGCGAAGCGGCGAGCGTACCCAATCGCGCCCTATTCTGCGTGACGGGAAACAATCTCATCCTTTCCGGCGACCTGCCCCGGCGCTTCCTCGTCTGCCGGATCGACCCGCAAAGCGAACGCCCCTTCGCGCGGCGCTTCGCCTTCGACCCGGTGGAGCGGGTGCGGCGGCAACGCCAGCGGCTCGCGGCGGCCGCCTGCGTGATCATTCGCGGCTGGCTGAGCTCGAGCGACTACCGCGACGGCATCCGCGCCCCCGGCAGCACGGCATCGTTCGAGCGCTGGGACGAGCTGGTGCGCCAACCCGTCGCGTGGCTCGCCCGGCGCGACCCGCAACACTGGCGCGACCCGATGGACGCCATCACGGGTGCGACGGCCTCCGACCCCGAGCTCGACAGTCTCGGCGACCTGCTCGAGGCGCTGGCCGCGGCCTTTGGCGCCAAGCCCTTCATGACGCGCGACGTGTTCCAGCGGCTCGAAGGCTACGGGCGCGACCCCGAGCTTGCCGAGGCCTTCGCCGCGTTCCTGGGCGGCGAGCCGCGAAGCGCGAAACAAATCGGCCGCCTGCTGCTCTACCGTCGCGACCGTATCGCCCGCGGCTTGATGCTGCGGCGCCTCGGCGACGACCTTCACGAAAAGGTCGCGAGGTGGATCATTCAGCGGGAGGGGTGACCCTCCACTTTTGCGGGTTTGCGCGGGTTTGCGGGGATTGGTGCACTCCAAAAACTTTTCCTGCAAACCCACCGTGCAGGGTTTGCGCGGATTTGCGGGGATGTTTTCCCTCCTTCGCGCGAGGCGAACAAGACCATTTCTATAGGACGTACACAAAAAGGTTTTGGACTGCCGAGAACCCCGCAAATCCGCCAAACCCGCAAAGTTCTCCAAGAGGAAGGTATGACCACGCTTGACGAGCTCTTCATCCGATCCCGGCGGCGCACCGGCGCGGACGACGCCCCGAAGTGCACCGGCACCGACGGCACCGACGGCGCACGAGCCCACAGCGACGGCAGCACCGACGGCACCGACGCCCCCTTCGTCGGCGCACATGCCACCGACGCCCCGCAACGCACCGGCGGCCCGACGACGGCGCCCACGCCCCGGCATGCACGCCCCGCGGCCACCATCGCCGAGGCACGGCCCGCGGCCACCGACGCCACCCCATCCGCCCCGACGCCCCGGCCTGCCGACGACGCCCCCGCCACCACTTGGCGCATCCGCTACATCGACGGCACCGAGCGCGTCATCGCCTTTTCCCCCGCCAAGACGCGCGAAGAGGTGCTGCACGCCGAGGCTGGCGCGGTGGAGGCGGCGGCGCACGCGCCAGGGAAAACGCCACCGGAACGGCCGTT
>NZ_JSYB01000014.1:0-59151 GCF_054823945.1 Tepidiphilus sp. HLB4
GTTTCGGCGAGCGCCCGGCGGCGTGCTTCGAGCCGACCGAGCTCGGTGTCGAGCCGGCGGAATTCGTCCTGGGATGCGTCATGCTGCGCCTGCGCCTCGCGCAGCCGGGTTTGCGCGGCCTCGAGCGCCTCGCGCAGCGCTTCGACCCGCCCGGCGAGCGTCTCTTGCCGCGCGTGCTCGCGCTCGAGCGCCTCCTCGTCGCCGCCAGCGAGCGACGAGGCTTCCTGCGCCAGGCGCTCGAGCCGGGCCTCGCCCGCCTGCAGCGAGCGCTCCAACGCGGCGATCCGGGCGCGTTCGACGGCGATCTGCCGCTGGGCGTCGTGCCGCTCGCGCTCGGCGATCGCCGCGCCGTGGCGGGCATCTTCCAGGGTGCGCTCGAGCGCTTCCAGCACCTCGTCGAGCGCTTCCAGCCGTTCCTGCAGCGTCTCGCGCCGAGCCTGGGCGAGCGCGTCGAGCTCGTCCCAGCGCGCCCGCTCGAGGCGGGCCTGATCGCCCTCTTCCTGCCAGCGTCCTGCCTCCTCGCCGATGCGCTCGAGCCGCTCGGCAAGGGCAGCGAGCGTCTCCTCGCGATGGCGCCGCTCGCCGATCACGCGTTCGAGCCGGGCGCTCGCCTCGAAATAGACCTGCTGGGCGGATTCGAGCGCCGCGGCGGCCGCTTGCGCCTCGGCACGGGCCGATTCGAGTGCCGCTTCGAGACTCGTTCGTTCCTGCCGCTGCCGTTCCAGCTCGGCTTCGAGCGCGGCGATGCGCTCGTCTCCGGCGGCAAGCGCCGCGGCCGCCTCGCGCCGCCGCAACGCCCAGGATTGCTGCCGCGCCAGGCGCAGGCGTTTTTCCAGCTCACGATAGCGCCGGGCACGTTCGGCCTGGACGGCAAGCGTCTCGGCCTGGGCGGCGAGCTCGGCGTGCAGGTCGGCCAGCCGCTCGAGGTTAGAACGCGCCTCCTTCAGCCGCGCCTCCGTCTCCTTGCGCCGTTCATGGTAGCGGGTGACGCCAGCCGCCTCTTCGAGGAAACGGCGCAGTTCCTCGGGCTTTGCCTCGACGATACGCGAGATCATCCCTTGCTCGATGATGGCGTAGGCGCGCGGCCCCAGTCCCGTGCCGAGGAAGAGATCGACCACGTCGCGGCGGCGCACGCGCTGCCCATTGAGGAAATAGCTGGATTCGCCGCCGCGGACGACCACGCGCTTGACCGAGATCTCGGAGAATCGCCCCCAGGGGCCGGGCACGCCGCCGTCGGCGTTGTCGAAGACGAGCTCGACGCTCGCGCGCGCCAGGGGCTTTCGCTTGTCCGAGCCGTTGAAGATCACGTCGGCCATCTGCTCGCCGCGCAGGGCGGAGGCGCGCATCTCGCCGAGCACCCAGCGCACGGCGTCGATCACGTTCGATTTGCCGCAGCCGTTGGGCCCGACGATGCCCACCAGCGCGCCCGGGAGCACGAGCGTGGTCGGCTCGACGAAGGTCTTGAAACCGGCCAGTTTGATCTTGATGAGTCGCACGGCGTGAAAGGAAGACCAATGAAGGCTTCGAGCCGCGCATGATACCATTTCGCGTTAGGTGAAACTGGAATCATCTCCACGGAGGATCTCATGGCCAACTGGCAAGGCATCGCATCGCTGATCGACGCCGCGTTCGAAGAGCGCACGCGCTTCTCCCCCGGCAACGCGCCCAAGGAGGTATTCGACGCAGTGGAGGCGGTGATCGACGGGCTCGATCGCGGCGCGATCCGCGTGGCCGAGAAACGCGAGGGCGATTGGCACGTCAATCAGTGGATCAAGAAAGCGGTGCTGCTCTCCTTCCGCCTGCGCGACAACCGCCTCATGGAAGGCGGCGAGACGCGCTATTTCGACAAGGTCGAGCCGAAGTTCGCCCGCTACGGCGAGGCGGATTTCCGCGAAGGCGGGTTTCGCGTGGTGCCGCCGGCGGCGGCGCGGCGCGGCTGCTACATCGCCAAGAACGTGGTGCTCATGCCTTCCTACGTAAACATCGGCGCCTACGTCGATGAGGGCACCATGGTCGATACCTGGGCCACGGTGGGCTCCTGCGCCCAGATCGGCAAGAACGTGCACCTCTCCGGCGGCGTGGGCATCGGCGGCGTGCTGGAACCGGTGCAGGCCGGGCCGGTGATCATCGAGGACAACGTCTTCGTCGGCGCGCGCTCCGAGATCGTCGAGGGCGTGATCGTGGAAGAGAACGCCGTGATCTCCATGGGGGTCTATCTGGGCATGAGCACCAAGATTTACGACCGCGAAAGCGGCGAGATCCTGTACGGGCGCGTGCCCTCCGGTGCCGTGGTCGTGCCCGGCAGCCTCCCCTCCCCCGACGGCAGATACAGCCTGTACTGCGCCGTGATCGTCAAGCGCGTGGATGCGCAGACGCGCGCCAAGACCGCGATCAACGAACTGCTGCGCGGAGCCTGAGGAGGCGACCATCATGCCCATCGTCACGCCGGTGCTGGAAAAGCTCTTTCGCGCGATGCACGATCGCAACGCCTCCGACATCTTCATCACGGCGGGGGCGCCGATCCACATCAAGATCAACGGGTTCGTGGCACCGATCAACCAGCAGGTGATGAAGCCCGAACAAGTGCGGCGGATCTTAGAAGAGGCCATCGCCAGCGAGGCGCTGTGGCAGCGCTACGTCGAACGCAAGGAGCTCAATTTCTCCCTGGGCTTGTCCGATGTCGGCAACTTCCGCATCAACGCCTTCTGGCAGCGCAACAGCCCGGCGGCGGTGATCCGCTACGTGAGCCGCGACATCCCCTCGTTCGAGGCCCTGGGGCTGCCGCCCGTGCTGGGCGAGATGGCTTTGGGCAAACGCGGGCTCATCCTGGTCGTCGGCCCCACCGGTTCGGGCAAATCGACCACGCTCGCGGCGATGATCGATCACCGCAACGCGAACCTGCCGGGGCACATCCTCACGGTGGAAGACCCGATCGAATACCTCTTCCGCCACAAGAAATCGCTCGTCAACCAGCGCGACGTGGGGATCGACACCCTCTCCTGGGGCGAGGCGCTCAAGAGCGCCATGCGCCAGGCACCGGACTGCATCCTCATCGGCGAGATCCGCGATCTGGAAACCATGCAGGCGGCGATCGCCTATGCGCTCACCGGACACCTGGTGCTCGCTTCGCTGCACGCGAACAACACCTATCACGCGCTCAACCGCATCGTGAATTTCTATCCGCTGGAGAGCCGGGGGCTGCTCTTCTCGGATCTGAGCGTGGCGCTGCGCGCCATCGTGGCCCAGCGCCTGGTGCGGCACGTGAAGGGGCAACGCATCCCGGCGGTCGAGATCCTCGTCAATTCGCGCCTTATCGCCGAGATGATCGAGAAAGGCAACCTCTCCATGATCAAGGACGCGATGGAGCGCTCGCTCTCCCCGGGTGTGCAGACTTTCGACCAGGATCTGGTGCGACTCTACCGCAGCGGTGCCATCACCCTGGAAGAGGCGATCGCCCAGGCCGATTCGCCCACCAACCTGCAGTGGGAACTGCAAAACGCAGGGGTGCAGACCACGATCCAGGATGGCGGCATTCCCACCGCCGACGTCGACCTGCCCTCGCAGATGACCGAAATCGAGTTTCCTTCGCTGGCCAGCACCAAGACATGAACGTCCTCGCACTCGCCCAGGCGCTCATCCGCCGCCCTTCCGTCACGCCCGCGGAAGCCGGCTGCTTGGCACTCCTCGGCGAGCGGCTCGCCGCGCTCGGCTTTACCCTGGAGCGGCTCGATGCGGGCGGCGTGGCCAACCTCTGGGCGCGGCGCGGGGAAGAGGGGCCGCTTTTCGTCTTCGCCGGACACGTCGACGTCGTGCCGCCCGGCCCCGAGGATCGCTGGCGCTTTCCGCCCTTTTCTGCCACGGTGGCCGAGGGCAGGCTCTACGGGCGCGGCGCCGCCGACATGAAGAGTTCGCTCGCCGCCATGGTGTGCGCGGTGGAAGCCTTCCTCGCGGGGTGCCCCGCGCATCGCGGCTCCATCGGCTTTCTGCTGACCTCCGACGAAGAAGGGCCGGCGGTGCACGGCACACGCCACGTGGTCGAGGTTCTGCGCTCGCGCGGCCTGCGCTTCGACTACGCCCTGGTGGGCGAGCCCACCTGCGAGCGCGTGCTCGGAGACACGATCAAGAACGGCCGGCGCGGTTCGCTCACTGGCCGGCTCACGGTGCATGGCAAGCAGGGTCACGTCGCCTATCCCCATCTGGTCGATAACCCGGTGCATCGCCTGGCGCCGGCGCTCGCCGAACTCGTGGCCACCGAATGGGATCGGGGCAACGAACATTTTCCGCCCACGTCGCTGCAGGTGACCGACCTGCACGCCGGGGTGGGTGCGACGAACGTGGTGCCCGGCGAATGCCGCATGACCTTCAATTTCCGCTTTTCCTCCGAGCAGACGCCGGAGGGCCTGCAGGAGTGGGTGGAGGCGATTTTGCACCGCCACGGCGTGCCCTTCTCCCTTTCCTGGGAGCTGGGCGGGCGCCCCTTCCTCACGCCCCGGGGCGAACTCGTCGCGGCGCTATCGGACGGCGTCGAAGCCGCCTGCGGGATCAGTCCGCGGCTCTCCACCAGCGGCGGCACCTCCGACGGACGCTTCATCGCCGCCATCTGTCCGCAGGTGGTGGAATTCGGACCGGTCAATGCCACCATCCACCAGATCGACGAATGCGTGGCGCTCGAAGAACTGGAGCCACTCGCCGCCGTCTATCGCGGCGTCCTGGAACGCTTGCTGCCCCCTGCCGGAGAAGCCCATGCACGAAGCTGAAGACGATCCGATGTTCGAAGCCCACGAGCACGACGAGACCGAGGCGCTCATCACGGTGCGCGACTGGGTACGCTACGCCGTCACCCGGCTCGAGAGCGAAGAGGCGTTCTACGGCCACGGTTGCGAGGACGTGCTCGATGAGGCGGTGTGGCTGGTGAGCGGCGCCTTGAAGCTGCCGCGCGAGCGCTTCGAGTGGTTTCTGGACGCAAGCCTCACCGAGTCCGAGCGCCAACGCCTGGCCGAGCTGGTGGCACGCCGCACCGTCGATAAAGTGCCGACGGCCTATCTGCTCAACGAAGCCTGGCTGGGACCGTTTCGCTTCTACGTGGACGAGCGCGTGATCGTGCCGCGCTCGTTTCTGGCCGAGCTGCTCGAAGAGCGCTTCTCGCCCTGGCTCGAGCAGCCGGAAAGAATACAGCGGGTGCTCGATCTGTGCACCGGCTCGGGCTGCCTCGCGATCATGGCCGCCTATGCTTTTCCCCAAGCGGAGATCGTGGCGGCCGATCTCTCGGACGAGGCGCTGGAAGTCGCGCGGATCAACGTCGAAGCCTATGACCTGCAGGATCGCGTACGGCTACTGCGCTCGGACGTATTCTCGGCGCTCGGAGGTGAAACGTTCGACTTGATCGTGAGCAACCCGCCCTACGTCACGGCGCAGGTCATGGCCGAATTGCCGCAGGAATACCGCCACGAGCCGGCGCTCGCGCTCGCCGCGGGAGAAGACGGGCTCGACGTGGTGCGGCGTATCCTCTCCGAAGCGAAGCGCCACCTCACGCCGCAGGGCTGGCTCGCCGTGGAAGTCGGGCACAACCGGGCACTGGTGGAAGCGGCCTTCCCCGAGCTCCCCTTCACCTGGCTCGCCACGGAGACGGCCGAGGACAAGGTGTTTCTCCTGCCCGCCTCGGCGCTATGAGCACCGCCCAACGACGCAATCGGACCGCGCAGTAGATTGATTCCCCGGCGCTCTCTCAGACGGCGAAACTCTCGCCACAGCCGCAGGTCGCCTTCACGTTGGGATTGTCGAACTTGAAGGATTCGTTCAAGCCTTCGCGGCGGTAGTCGATCACCGTGCCGTCGAGCTTGGGCAGATCCTCCTGCGCCACCACCACGTTCACGCCGTGGCTCTCGAACACGAGATCCTGTGGCCCCGCCGCGTCGGTCACGTCGAGCTTGTAGGCAAAGCCCGTGCAGCCGGAAGGGGTCACGCCCAGGCGCAGGCCCAGGCCGTGGCCACGTTTTTCCAGGATCCGCCGCACCTGGGCAGCGGCGCGTTCCGTCAGGGTGATCGTCATGGTCTTCGTTTCCTTTGCTTGCAGTAGATGAAATGACGCCGCTCGTGCGTCGGGGTTCCGCTTCAGCGCCCGCGCAGGGCAAGGATGCGCTCGCGCAGCAGGCGGATCGCCGTGTCGATCTCCTCGGCGGTGGTGAAGCGCCCCAGGGTGAGGCGCAATGCACTGCGGGCGAGCTCTGGCGAGCGGCCCAGCGCGCGCAGCACGTAGGAGGGTTCGAGGCTTGCCGAGGTGCAGGCCGAGCCGGCCGACACGGCCAGTTCCTCGCCCAACGACAGGAGCAGCGCATCGCCCTCGATGCCCTCGACCGAGACGTTCAAGTTGTGCGGCACGCGATGTTCGAGGTCGCCATTGAGGTGGATGCCCGGCAGTTCCTGCAAGGCGGCGAGCAGCCGGTCGCGCAGCGCCCGGATGCGCGGCAGCTCATCGGACATCTCCGCGCGCGCGAGGCGATAGGCTTCCCCCATGCCGACGATCTGGTGCGTGGGCAGCGTCCCCGAGCGAAAACCGCGTTCGTGCCCTCCTCCGTGCATCTGCGCTTCCAGCCGCACCCGCGGGCGACGGCGCACGTAGAGCGCGCCGATCCCTTTGGGGCCGTACGTCTTGTGGGCGGAAAAGGACATGAGCGAGACGTCGAGTTTTTGTAGGTCGATCGTCACCTTGCCGGTGGCCTGCGCCGCATCGACGTGAAAGAGGATGCCGCGCTCGCGGCACAGCGCCCCGATCTCCTCGATCGGCTGGATGACGCCGATCTCGCTGTTGACGAGCGCCACCGACACGAGCAGCGTGTCTGGCCGCAGGGCGCGTTCGAGTTCGTCCACGTCGACCAGACCGTTTTCCTGCACCGGCAGATAGGTGGCGGTGAAACCGCGCGCTTCCAGCGCCTTGACGCTGTCGAGCACCGCCTTGTGTTCGGTCTGCAGGGTGATGAGATGCCGTCCCTGGTCGCGGTAGAACTCGGCCACGCCCTTGATGGCGAGGTTGTCGGCCTCGGTCGCGCCCGAGGTCCACACGAGTTCGCGCGGTTCGCAGCCGACGAGCTCGGCCACACGGCTGCGCGCCTCTTCCACGGCTTTTTCCGCCTCCCAGCCGTAGGCGTGGGTGCGGCTCGCCGGGTTGCCGAAGCGCTCGGTGAGCCAGGGAATCATGGCATCGCGCACGCGGGGGTCCACCGGCGTGGTGGCGGCGTAGTCGAGATAGATCGGTCGTCGCTGCATGAAGGAATCCTTTCAATCGGCACACAGGGCCGCGAGGCGCCGCAGATCGCCTGCCGCCTGCGCGAGCGCGGCGAGAAACCCGTCGATGTCGGCTTCGGTCGTGCTGCTGCCGGTACTCACGCGCACGGCCCCACGGGCGAGCGCCTCGGGTACGCCCATGGCAAGAAGGCTGCGCGGTGCGCCAGGCTCACCGCTGGAACAGGCCGAGCCGGTCCCCACCGCGAAACCGGCGCGATCGAGCCGGCTGGCGAGCGCCGCCCCCTCCAGCCCGGGCAGCGCGAAAAAGGTGGTATTGGGTAGCCGCGTCGCCCCGGCGCCAAAGATCACCGCCCCCTGCGCCGCGAGCCCCGCTTCCAGCCGCTGCTGCAAGGAGCGCAGGCGGGCGTGCCAGGATTCTCTGGCTTCGAGCGCTTCGACGAGCGCCGCGGCCATGGCCATCGCGCCGGGCACGTTCTCCGTGCCCGAGCGCCGTCCCGCCTCCTGCCCGCCACCGGTGATGAGTGGCTCCAATGCCACCTCACGCGCGAGCACGAGGGCGCCGATTCCTGGCGGCGCGCCGAACTTGTGCCCCGACAGCGTGATCGCATGCACGCCCAGGCCGCGCCGCGACAACGGCATTTTTCCGGCCGCCTGCACCGCGTCGCAATGCACCAGAGCGCCGGCCTCGCGCGCTGCTCGGGCGAGCGCCGCCACGTCCTGGATCACGCCCGTTTCGTTGTGCGCCAACATCACCGAGACGATCGCCGGGCGCTCGCGCAGGATGCGCTCGAAGGCAAAAGGGTCGATTCGGCCTTCGGCATCGACGGGGATCTCGACCAGGCGCCAGCCGTGCGCGGCAAGGAGCCTTGCCGTTTCGTAGACGCTGGAGTGTTCGACGGCGCTCACGGCGATGAGGCCGGGTTCCAGGCGCGCCGCCGCCCCGCGCAGAAAAAGCGCGTTGGCCTCCGTGCCGCCACTCGTGAAGACGATCTCCTCCGGCGAGGACTCCAGGCATTCAGCCAAGGTACGCCGCGCCTCTTCGAGCAACGTACGGGCGCGGCGCCCTGCGGCGTGCAGGCTGGAGGGGTTACCGAGCCGCTCGTCATCGAGGCAGGCGTGCAGCGCGGCGCGCGCCGCCGCGGCGAGCGGCGCGGTGGCGTTCCAATCGAGATAGACGCCACCTGCGGCGAAGGTCATCGCCTCAGCACGCCTCGCAGGCGGTGAGCTCGCTCGCCTCGCCCGCCTTCTTGCGGGGACGGCGACGGGAGATGACACGCTTGATCTCGCCGCGCACCACCGCCCCCAGGGTGACGGAATCGAGATACTCCATCATGCGCACGTTGAGGTTGCTCCACAGGTGGTGCGTGGAGCAGATGTGGTCGTTCTGGCAGTTTTCCTTGCCGCCGCACTGGGTGGTATCGAGCGGCTCGTCCACCGCTTCGACGATCTCGGCGATGGTGATCTCGTCCATCGGCCGCCCGAGGCGGTAGCCGCCGCCGGGTCCGCGCACGCTCGACACTAGCCCCTCGCGCCGCAGGCGGCTGAAGAGCTGTTCGAGATAGGACAGAGAAATGTCCTGGCGCTCGGCGATGGTCGCCAGCGCCACCGGCCCCTTGTCCTGGTGCTTGGCCAGATCCACCATCGCGGTGACCGCGAATCGCCCTTTCGTCGTCAGTCGCATCGTCCATCCTCCCGCCGGGTCGTGGCCGACGTGCCGTAAGCAAGATAACTTACCCTACTGAAAAAGTCAACTATTCGGGCGATGCGTTTCTGCTATCCCGGGCTATTCCACCCAGCGCGAGACGCGCTGCGGGTCGAACTCTCGATCCTCGCCGGGCAGATCGGGCAAGGCGATGCCGGCCGCTTCCAGCCGGCGCACGAGTTCGGCGAAGCGCCGGTCGGATTCGACCGCGTGATCGAGCAGCGCATGCACCGCCTTGGCGAGCGGATCGTCGAGATCCTTGGTGAGCCCATAGGCGGTGAACCCGATCTCCTCGGCCTTGCGCCGACGGGCTTCGTCGCGCGACTCTTCTTTTTCCGGCTCGAGGATGCGCGCGAGCGTCCCCACCGCCGTGGCCCCAGCCGGAACCGGCTTGACGACGACCGCGTTCGAGCCGATTTTTGCCCCCGCTCCGACGGTAAAGCCACCCAGCACCTTGGCCCCGGCCCCCACCACGACGCCGGCTTCCAGGGTGGGATGGCGCTTGACGCCGCGATAGAGCGACGTGCCACCCAGCGTCACGCCTTGATAGATGGTGCAATCGTCGCCCACCTCGGCGGTCTCGCCGATCACCACCCCCATGCCGTGGTCGATGAACACGCGCCGGCCGATCGTCGCGCCAGGATGGATCTCGATGCCCGTGAGCCAGCGCGTGAGGTGGCTGAGGAAGCGCGCGAGCCAGCGCCAGCGCTTCGTCCACAAAAAATGCGCCAGCCGGTGCAGCCAGAGGGCGTGCAGGCCCGGATAGCAGGTGAGCACTTCCCAGCGCGAGCGCGCCGCCGGGTCGCGTTGCAGGATGCTGTCGATGTCTTCACGCAGGCGTTCCAGCCAGGAGGGCATGAAGGGGTTCCTTTCTCGGTTGCGCCGCAAGGCGGATCATTTTACGGGATTTTACGCGCCACCGCCTTGAGCATGCCACGCAGGATGTCGAGCTCGGCCCGTTCGAGCCGGGCGCGCGCAAGCAGCCGCCGCAGCCGCGCCTCCAGCCGTTTCGGCGAAGCTGGATCGTAAAAATCGAGCCGCTCGAGCACGGCGAGCCACTGCGCGAGCAGACCTTCGACCGCCTCGTGTGAAGCAGGCACGAAATCGGGCGCGTCCGCGATGGCGCCTGCCTGCGGCGCAAAGGCTTCGCAGGTGCGGGCGAGCACGTAACAGGCCACCTGCACCGCCGCCGCGAGGTTGAGCGAGGAATACGCGGGATTGGCGGGGATCGTCGCCGGGAAGGTGCATTGCCACACTTCCTCGTTCGCGAGGCCATTCGTCTCGTTGCCGAAGACGAGCGCAGCCTGGGTGTCGGGTGCGGCCTGCAGCGCCTGCAGCACTTCCCGGGCGCTCTCTTCCGGCGTGCGAAAAGGCTGAACGTAGGTGCGCGAGCGCGTGGTGAAGGCCACGCTCACGACGGTTCCGGCGAGCGCCTCGGCGAGGGTATCCACCACCATGGCGCGCTCGAGCACGTCGACCGCGCCCGAGGCGAGCGCCGTGGCCTGGGGATCGGGAAAACGCCGCGGTGCCACCAGCACGAGCCGGGACAGCCCCATCGTCTTCATCGCCCGGGCCGCCGCACCGATGTTGCCCGGATGCGAGGGGCGGCACAGCACGACGCGCACATGGGAAAGCAATCGCATGCCCTCGTGATCTAGCGTAAGCGACAACAATTCAGCGTTGCTCCCGTGTATGCCATATGCGCAAAACGAAGATACCCGAGTCACAGAGCTCGTATCGCATCTCGTAATCGCTTATGAGCAACCGACGAACCTCGCGCGGCGCGAACTGAAAAAGCTGCTCCCCGATCCGGGGATTCGTCACCAAGATATTCGGCGCCGAAATCAGGGTTTTCAGCACCCTCTTGGCCGCCTGCTCATTCTTCGGGGCAAGAAAAGCGTAGAGACGCTCCAAGTCGGACAAGCCCTTGCCCGTCCAGCGTATTTCCCTCATCGCGGCTCGGGCATCGGCAAGGGTTGATCGGTACCGATTCGTTCGACCCATTCCTGAACGACCCGATGCTCCACCACGTACCCCGCATCGACGTCTTCGAGTGCTTCCCTCGTGAGACGATCCTTTTCTTCCTCTTGGGCGATCCAGGCCGCAAGTGCCTGTTTCAAGATCCAGCCCCGCGACCGCTCCATGCGCCGGGCGAGATCATCGACTTTCTCGGCCAAAGGGACAGGCACGTGGACTGTCAGAACTCGAGTCTCGGTTTTCGACATCTGTAGTCTCTTCATGTTCTGAATCAATGTGATTCATTCTAAATCGCCATTGAGAAAAACTCAACGCACGGCAGAAGAACTGATGCTTGCCGCACATCAAGTCTGCCCCTTCTCCAATGCCGTGCACGGCAACATCGATGTGTGCGGGAGGACTGAAACGTACGACCTTGGCCGGTTTTCCGTCCGCCGGCTCCGTCGCCCTTTACGGTAAAATTCAAGGTTGGCCCGCAGGGGCGTTTCACCACCGAGGATTTCGCCGATGATCGTCCATCCTACCCTCAACATCGCCATCAAGGCCGCCCGGCGCGCCGCCGCCATCATCAACCGCGCGGCGTTGCAGCTCGAGCGGCTCACCATCGAAGCCAAGGCGTTCAACGACTTCGTCACCGAGGTCGACCGCGCGGCCGAAGAGGCGATCATCGAGACGATCCGCGAAGTGTACCCGGAACACGCCATCCTCGCCGAGGAATCGGGCGCACTGGCCGGGGAAGGGTTCGAGTGGATCATCGATCCGCTCGACGGCACGACGAACTTCATCCACGGCGTGCCGCAATACGCCATCTCCATCGCCGTGCGCAAGGACGGCGTCTTGGAGCACGCGGTGGTCTTCGATCCCCTACGCAACGAACTCTTCACCGCCTCGCGCGGCGGCGGAGCCTATCTCAACGAACGGCGCATCCGGGTGAGCCGCACGGTGAAGCTGCACCAGGCGCTCATCGGCACGGGCTTCCCGTTCCGCGAGTTTCGCCACATCGACACCTATCTAGCGATCTTCCGCGATCTGGCGCAAAAGACCGCCGGCATCCGCCGCCCGGGCGCGGCGGCGCTCGATCTGGCCTACGTGGCGTGCGGCCGCTTCGACGGTTTCTGGGAATTCGGTCTCAAGCCTTGGGACATGGCCGCCGGGGCCTTGCTGATCCTGGAGGCGGGCGGCCTGGTGAGCGACCTCTCCGGCGAGGGCGGCTTTCTCGAGAGCGGCAACGTCGTGGCCGGCACCCCCAAGGTTTTCGTGCCGCTGCTCGGCGTGGTGCGCGAGCATCTGCCGGCGGAGCTTCCCCGCTGAGGGCGGTTTGTGTCATGCCGGCCGTAGCCGATCTCTCCGCCCACACCCCCATGATGCAGCAGTACCTGCGCCTCAAGGCGCAGCATCCGGAGTGCCTGCTGCTCTTTCGCATGGGGGATTTCTACGAGCTCTTCTATGAGGACGCCGAAAAGGCGGCGCGGCTGCTCGATCTCACGCTCACCACCCGCGGCCAGTCGGCCGGAGCTCCTATTCCCATGGCTGGCATTCCGTTCCATGCCCTGGAGACCTACCTGGGGCGGCTGATACGCGCCGGGCTGGCGGTGGCCATCGCCGAGCAGCAGGGTGAGCCGGGCGCGCAAAAGGGACCGATGGAGCGGGTGGTGACCCGCATCGTCACGCCGGGCACGCTCGTCGATGCGGCGCTGCTCGACGAGCGCAGCGATGCGCCGCTTGTCGCCCTTTTTACCCGCAAAGGGAGGACGGGCGTGGCGACACTGACTTTGGCGAGCGGCGACTTTCGCCTGCTGGTGTGCGACACCGCCGAGCTGGAAGCCCAGCTCGAGCGCCTGCGCCCGGCCGAAGTGCTCGTGCCCGAGGAACTGCCCTTGCCGCCGGTGCTGGAGACGGGGCGTGCGCCGCTGCGCCGCCTGCCCGGCTGGCAGTTCGATGCGACGATCGCGCGGCGGCTGCTGACGGCCCATTTCGGAGTGCAGGATCTGGCCGCCTTCGGCGTGGAAGTGGCGCACGAGCCGGCGCTCGCCGCGGCCGCGGCGCTTTTCGAATACGTGCGCCAGACGCAGAAGAGCGAGCTCGCCCACGTGCGCACGCTGCGCCTCGAGCGCGACGACGACTATCTGTGGCTCGACGCCGCCACGCGCCGCAACCTCGAACTCACCGAGACGCTGCGCGGCGAATCCGCCCCTACCCTCTTCTCCACGCTCGATTTCACCCGCACGGCGATGGGCGCGCGCTGGCTGAAGCACGCCCTGCACCATCCGCGGCGCGATCCCGCAGCGGCGCGCGAGCGCCAGGCGGTGATCGGAACCTTGATCGCGCAACCGCGCACCTTCGCCGCGATCCTCGAGCGGCTCGACGGCCTGGGCGATCTGGAGCGGATCGCCGCGCGCATCGCACTCGGTACGGTGCGCCCCAGGGAACTGGCGGCGCTACGCACCTCGCTGCGCCGCCTGCCCGAGCTGCGGGCGCTGCTTGAACCGCACCGCGAGGTGCCGCGCCTCGCCGCGCTGAGCGACGCCCTGGCCGTGCCCCCCGAGGCACTCTCGCTCCTGGAGCGCACGCTCGCGGACGAACCGCCGACGCTGGTGCGCGACGGCGGCGTGATCGCCCCGGGGTTCGACGCCGAGCTCGACGAGCTTCGCGCCCTGCAAAACGACTGCGGCGCCTTCCTGCTCGAACTGGAAGCGCGCGAGCGGGAGCGCACCGGTATCGCGACGCTCAAGGTCGAATACAACAAGGTGCATGGCTTCTACATCGAGGTGAGCAAGGCGCACGCCGACAAGGTGCCGGCCGACTACCGCCGGCGCCAGACGATGAAGAACGCCGAGCGCTTCCTCACGCCCGAGCTCAAGGCCTTCGAAGACCGGGCGCTGTCGGCGGCCGAGCGGGCGCTCGCGCGGGAGCGTTTCCTCTATGAGGACCTGGTACGCCAGCTGCTCGCCTGGGTGCCGGCGCTGCAGCAGGCGGGGCGCGCGGCCGCCGAGCTCGACGGGCTTTCCTCGCTGGCGCAGGCCGCCGAGCGCTACGGTTACGTGGCACCGGAATTCGCCGAAACGCCGGGGCTCGCGATCGAGGGTGGGCGACACCCCGTGGTGGAGCGCCAGGTGGAGACGTTCGTAGCCAACGACGTGCGGCTCGACGGCGAAACGCGGCGGCTCTTGGTGATCACCGGCCCCAACATGGGCGGCAAATCCACCTTCATGCGCCAGACGGCGCTCATCGCCCTGCTCGCCTACGTCGGTGCCTGGGTGCCGGCGCGGCGCGCCGTCATCGGGCCGCTCGATGCCATCTACACCCGCATCGGCGCAAGCGACGATCTCGCCTCCGGCCGCTCCACCTTCATGGTGGAAATGACGGAGGCGGCCTACATCGTGCACCACGCGAGCGAACGCAGCCTCGTGCTGATGGACGAAATCGGCCGAGGTACCTCGACTTTCGACGGCATGGCGCTCGCCTGGGCGATCGCGCGCCAGCTGCATGGCAAGAATCGCGCCCTCACCCTCTTCTCGACGCACTATTTCGAGCTCACGCGCCTGGCCGAAGAGCTGCAAGCCTGCGCCAACGTGCACGTGGAAGCAGTGGAGCACGAGGGGCGGGTGGTCTTTCTCCACTCGGTACGCGAGGGGCCGGCAAGCCGCAGTTACGGCATCCACGTGGCCGCGCTCGCGGGCATGCCGCGCTCCGTGCTCACCCAAGCCCGCCGGGAACTGGCGCGACTGGAGGCCCGCGCGATGGAGGAAAGTCGCCAGCCGCAGCTCTTCGCCTGCGAACCGGGCGAGGACCTGCCGCCCGAACCCGAGCCGCAGTGCATCGAAGTGCTGCCGGCCTGGCTCGCGCCGCTCGCCGACGTCGATCCGCGCACCCTCACCCTGGGACAGGCGATCGAGTGGTTCGAGCGCCTGCGCGCGGCGCTGCGTGCAGCCGAAAACGAAGCGCCCCGCCTTACTCGGTGAGCGTGCGCCACAGCGTCTTGCCGCCGCTCGCTTGGTCGATCTCGGCGAGCACCGCTTCGTGGGCGACGAGTTCTTCCTCGCTCGCCCGCAGCACCCGCAGCGCCGGCCGAGGGGCGCCGTCGCGCCGCGCGCCACCTTGGACCCTCGCCGCGGGCGCTGCGTCCAGCATCAGGGTTTCCTGCCCCCGGGTCATCGCCAGATAGACTTCGGCGAGCAGTTCCGCGTCGAGCAGCGCGCCGTGCAGGGTACGGTGGCGGTTGTCGATGCCGTAGCACTCGCACAGCGCGTCGAGCGAGGCCTTCTTGCCCGGGGCGATCGTCTTGGCGAGCTTGAGGGTGTCGATCACGCCGCTGACCACCGTTTCGATCGGGTCCCGCCCCAGACGGGAGAGTTCGGCGTTGAGGAACCCCAGGTCGAAGGCGGCGTTGTGGATGATGAGTTCGGCCCCGCGCACGTAGTCGAGGAATTCGTCCACGATATCGGCAAAGCGCGGCGCATCGCGCAGCATCTCGTCGGTGATGCCATGCACCTCCACCGCCCCGGCGTCGATCGAACGCTCAGGATTGAGATAGCGGTGGAAGCGGTTATCGGTAAGGCGCCGCGCCAGCAGCTCGACGCAGCCGATCTCGATGATGCGATCCCCGTTCTTCCAATCGAGCCCCGTAGTCTCGGTATCGAGCACGATCTGATGCATGGCTCACTTCTCCTGCGTCTCGGCGGCTCCCCGCCGCACTTCCTCGATGCCGCGGCGCGCGAGCTCGTCGGCCCGCTCGTTGCCCTCGTCCCCGGAATGCCCGCGCACCCAGTGCCATTCGACGGGAAAACGCGCCGCGAGCGCATCGAGCTCCTGCCACAGATCCTGATTGGCCACGGGCTTGCCAGCAGCGGTGCGCCAGCCGCGGCGCTTCCACTGCGGCAGCCACTCGGTGATGCCCTTTTGCACGTACTGGCTGTCGGTGTAGATCGCCACCGGCACGGCCCGGCGCAGCGCGCGCAGCGCCTCGATCACCGCCCGCAGCTCCATGCGGTTGTTGGTGGTGGCGGGTTCGCCGCCCCACAGTTCCTTGCAGTGACCGTTCCAGCGCAGCACCGCCCCCCAGCCGCCGGGGCCGGGATTGCCGGAACAGGCCCCGTCGGTATGGATCTCTACCTTGCGCGTTTCGCTCACGATTCCCTTTTCAGCTTCGTGCACTCGGCGATCGCCGCGAGCCGCTCGGCGCGCTGTTTCTTGCGGTTTTGCCAGTCCGGCTGGATGATCCGCATGCCGGGCACGCGCTTGACCGCGTCGAGCACGTAGACGCCGCCAAAGAGCGGCCACCAGCGGTCCCCCGCCGCCTCGAACGCGCGACGCGCGCGCGGCAGCCGCTCGCCGGGCGGAGCGTACATGCCAAAACGCCCACCGCGCGGCTCGAATCCAAGCACGAGCAGCCGGTCCTTGAGGCGCGGTACCGTCATGCTGCCCGGCAGTCGCGGCCAGCGTTCGTGCCGTGACAGCAGCCGCCAAGGATACCAAGGGTTGAAGCCGAAGAACAGCGCATGCCCTTCCGGCACCAGCACGCGCTCGAGCTCGCGCAGCAGGGCGTGCGGATCGGCACTGCGATCGAGTGCAAACGGGGCCACCACCAGGTCGAGCGCGTTCGACTCGAACGGCAGCTCGTCCCAGGCGGCGCGTACTTCTCCCCCTTCGGGGTCGCAATGCCAGCGCCAGGGAATACGGCTGGAGGCGAGCAGATCGCGCTGCGGCAGGCCGAGCTGGATGGCGTAGAATCCGAAGACGTCGGCGACGAAACGCCCGACGACCTCCTCGCACCACGCCCAGACCCGCTCGCCGCCTGGAGAATCCAGCCAGGAGGAAAACGCCGATGCTTGCCTCTCAGGAGAAGTCATGACCCAAACGTTCCTCGAACCCATCGCCGCTTTGAGCGATAACTATATCTGGTTGTTGCACGATGGCCGCCACGCCGTGGTGGTCGACCCGGCCGAGGCCGCCCCGGTGCGCGCGGCGCTCGCCGCCCGCGGCCTGAACCTGGCCGCCCTCCTCGTCACGCACCATCACGCCGACCACACCGGCGGCGTGCCGGCCCTGCGCGCCGAATACGAAGTGCCTGCGTATGGGCCCGCCGCCGAGGACATCGCCTGCCTCACCCATCGGCTGCGCGAGGGCGAGGTGGTGGAAATTCCCCAGCTCGGCCTGAAACTCGCCGTGTGGGAAATCCCCGGCCACACCCGCGGGCACCTCGCCTATGTCGGCGCGGACTTCGCTTTTTGCGGCGATACCCTCTTCTCCGCCGGCTGTGGCCGCCTGTTCGAAGGAACACCGGCGCAGATGTACGCTTCGCTGCAGCGCCTCGCCGCGCTTCCCGAGACGACGCGCGTGTGCTGCGCCCACGAATATACCCTTGCCAACCTGCGTTTCGCCGCCGTGGTCGAGCCGGATAACGCCGATCGCATCGCCTACCAGGGCCGCTGCGAAGCAAAACGCGCCGCGGGCGAACCGACGCTGCCGAGCACGATCGGCCTCGAGCGCGCGGTCAACCCTTTTCTCAGGGTGCATACGCCGACGGTGGCTGCGGCGATTGCGCAGCACTACGGATACTGCCCCGCCGATCCGGTCGAGCGCTTCCGTCTGCTGCGTCAATGGAAGGACGGCTTTCGCGGTTGAACCCGGTTCAGGAAGAAGCACAGGGAGGCGCGGGCGAAGCAGGGTTAATGGCATCCGCATCACAGATGACGACCCGATTCCTGCCCGCTTTTTTCGCCTGATAAAGGGCGGCATCGGCAAAGTCGATGAGGCGGTTCGCCGGCATGGCAGGCAATTTTGCCGGATGCGCCACGGCACCGCCCACCGAGATCGTCACATGCTCCGCCGTGCCTTGGGCCGGGTGGGGAATGCGCAGTTTCTCTACGTTCTCGCGGATGCGCTCGGCGATGTGGCGCGCTCCGGCAAGGTCGGTGTTGGGCAGCACCACGGCGAACTCCTCGCCACCATAGCGCGCGGCCATGTCGCCGGGACGCTGCAGGGAGCCGGCGATGGTGGCAGCCACGATCTTCAAGGTGTCGTCGCCGGCCAGATGCCCGAGGCTGTCGTTGAACGCCTTGAAGTGATCCACGTCGATCATCAAGAGGGCAAGCGGCCGCTCCTCGCGGCGGCAGCGGGCCCACTCGCGCGCGAGCTTGTCGTCGAAGCCGCGGCGGTTGGCGATGCCGGTGAGACCGTCGAGATTGGTGAGCCGGCGCAGTTTCTGGTTGGCCTCGTCGAGCCGGCGGGTGAGCAGAAGCAGGTTCTGCTGGGCGTGCGCCAGGCGTAGCATGGCCCGCAGCTTGGCTGCCAGCACCACGAAAGAGACCGGCTTGGCGAGATAGTCGTCGCCGCCCGCCTCGATTCCCGCCTCGATGGCGCGATCGTCGCTGCGGGCGGTGAGAAAGATGATGGGGGTCCACTCGCCCGGGCGCTCGGACTGGCGGATGCGCCGGGCCACCTCGATGCCGTCGATGCCGGGCAAAATCACGTCGAGCAGTACGACATTGGGATTTTCCCGGAAAAAGAGCTCCAACCCTCCCTCGCCGTCGTGCGCGAGCAAGGGGGTGCAGCCCATTTTTTCGAGGTGGCGTGCGAGCACCGCGGCGCTGGTGACCGTATCCTCGATCACCAGCACCTTGGGCTCGCTACCGGGAAGCCTGCCGGTGGACGCCTCAGTGCGCGTGCCCGCCGGCTCCGTGAGGATGTCCATGGGCGATCTCTTCGGGCGTGGCGGGACGCACATCGGCGACTTCGAGCTCGAACACGAGCGCCATACCCGCGAGCGGGTGGTTGCCGTCGACCACCACCTTGCCTTCAGCGATGTCGGTGATGCGATAGAGGATGTCGTCCTCGCCGTCCTCACCCACGCGCTCGAAGGCCATGCCGACCTCGATGTTCTCGGGAAAGAGGCTGATGTCCTCGATGAAGACGAGCTCTTCGTCGTACTCGCCGAACGCTTCTTCCGGCTGCAGCTTCAGGCGCAGCGTGTCGCCCACGCTCTTGCCCTGCAGCGACTCCTCGATCTTGGGGAAGATCCCGTCGTAGCCGCCGTGCAGATAGACCAGGGGTTCCTTGCCGTCGTCGATCAATTCGCCATCGCTGTCGCGCACCGTGTAGCGCAGCGTGACCACCGTGTTTTTTGCCACTTCCATGGAACGAACTCCGTACAATCAAAGTAAGATGACACCGCCCGAGGACACCCCCGTCCGATGCCGAGCCATTGTAGCAGCATGACCGCCGGCACGGCAGGAGGTTCCTAAAGTTTTTGTCGCGCTCGCCGTAATCTTACGAAATCCATCGAGCAGAGAGTCCGACCATGCGGATCAACCAACCCGTGACGCAGCAAGAATACCCCGTGCGCGACGACGTGGTGATCGTCTCCCACACCGACAAGGAAGGCGTCATAAAATATGTGAATGACGACTTTTGCGAATACGCCGGGATGACGCGCGAAGAGCTCATCGGCCAGCCGCACAACGTCATCCGCCACCCCGACACGCCGCCCGAAGTGTTCCGCGACCTGTGGGAAACCATCCAAAGCGGTCATCCCTGGCAGGGCGTGGTCAAGAATCGGCGCAAAAACGGCGATCACTACTGGGTCAAGGCCACCGTGGCGCCGCTACCCGACGGCTCGGGCTACATGAGCATCCGGCTCAAGGCCTCGCCGGAAGAGATCGCCGCCGCCCAGGCGCTCTACGCCCGCCTGAACGCCGATCCCTCCCTGCGGCTCGAACGCGGACAGCTGCGCCCCCCGGCGCCGGTGCGCCTGCTGCGCCGCATCACCCTCAAGGCCCGCTTCTGGACCACGGTGGTCGTGGCGATGCTGCTCTTCACCGGCATGGGATATACCGCCGTGCAAACCCTGCAAAGCGAGATCGGCACGATGGGATCCATCTACCAGGATCGGGTGCTGCCGCTTGCCGACCTCGCCACGGTGAAGCACCTCATCGAGCGCAAGGGATCGATGCTCTACCGCGCGTTTGGCGAGGCAGCCACCCAGTACGGCAGCGGCGAGTATTACCGCGAAGAGTGGCAGGAGATGGACCGGGCAGCGGCCGAGATCGACCGGCGCATCGCCTCCTACCTCAAAAAAACCGACGATGCGGAAGAACGGGCGCTCTTCGAGAAATTCGAACGAAATCGAAGCGCCTACCATGAACTGCTGATGACGGCGCGCACCGCCCTGGAGCAGGCGCCCGATCGCGACACCGCTCTGGCAATCGCCGGAGGATTCCTGACCGCGATGGAAGATCGCGGCCGGGTGGTCCATGCCACACTCGACGAGCTCATCGCCTTCCAGCGCGCCCGTACCGATGCCGGCTTGCAGCGTGCCGCCAGCGAGGCCCGCGGTACCGAATACGCCCTGCTGGGGCTGGGCGTGGCCGGTTTCGTGCTGCTCGCCGTGCTGGCCGCCTGGGCAGGGCGGCGCATCGAGCGCGGCATGGCCAACATGCTCTCCATGGCGCGCTCCATCGCCCGGCTCGACCTGCGCACCGACGTGGACGACCCGCAGCGCGACGAGATCGGAGATCTGCTCGACGCGCTCAAGATCATGCGGGCGCGGTTCTACGAAGTGGTGATCACCCTGAGCCAGGTCGGACACAAGCTCAAGGACGCAGTGCAAGACGAGACCCAGCGTGCGCTGCAGACCTCCGATGCGGCGAGCAAGCAGGCCGAGGCGGCGCAGCGCATGGCGAGCAGCATCGAGGAGCTTTCCGCCACCATGGACGAAGTCGCCGCCAGCTCCGAACGCTCGGCGCAGCAGGTGGCCGAGGGCGTCGAGCGCAATCGCGCCGCCGCCGCCCGGGTGCGCGCGAGCGCCGAGAAGACCGAGCGGCTCGCCGACGAACTGAGCGCCTTCGCCGGCGAGGTACAGTCGCTCACCGAAGCGATGCAGTCGGTACGCTCGGTGGTCGAAGTCATCCGCGACATCGCCGAGCAGACGAACCTGCTGGCGCTCAACGCCGCGATCGAGGCGGCGCGCGCCGGCGAACAGGGACGCGGCTTCGCCGTGGTGGCCGACGAGATACGGAAACTGGCCGAACGCACGGCAAAATCCACGGTCGAGATCGGCGAGATGATCGGCCAGGTCGAACAAAAAGTGGAAGCGACGGTGACCCACATGGCCGAGGGCCAGCGCACCGTGGGCGAGACGGTGGAATCGGCCCGCGAAGCCGCGCAGGAAATCGCCCTCGTCGAACAGAGCATGGATCAGATCGGAACGCAGGCACTCGCGATCCGCGACAGCGTCCAGGAACAGGCCGCCGTGACGCGGCACGAAGCCGAGGAAGTGGGCCGCATCGCCGAGATGGCGGAATCCCTCGCGCGCCTGGCGCAGCAAGGGCGAGAACTCGCGCGAGAGCTCGATGCGATGACCCAGGCGATGGCCCAGATGCTGCGCCAGTTCCGCACCTGAGGTCAGTGCGAACGAGCGACTACGGCGCGGCGAGGCGCAGCCAGGAGTTCAAGCGCTTCCGCTGCTGCGCCGTGGGGCGCGGCGCAAGGGCGAGCTCCACCCGCTCCAGCGCGGGGGGCGCGAGTTCGAGCACCGCCTCATAGAGCCGCCCCTCGCGAAAAGCGTGCACCGGCACCCGCGCCCCCGCGCCGCGGCGACGCAAGACACTCTCCCACTGGGCCGGCGTGGCCTTGAGCCTGTCGATCGCCACGAGCTCGTCGCGCGGCGCGATGCCGGCACCCTCGGCCGGGCTCGCGCGGCGCACCGCTGCCACCCGCATCGAATCGCGCTCGAAGCGCAATCCCGTATCGGGCAAGGCGGCCGCGATCTCGCGCCACTGCACGCCGAAGCGGCGCAGCAACGCCGCCAGAGGCGGATCCTCGGTGCCCTGAACCATTCTTTCCAGCCAACGCGCGAGCCGCGATCCGGCCATTTCGTGGAGCACGGCAAACGGCGCCTCTTCCCCCATGCCCTCCCCGCTGCGGCCGTAGCGTTCCCATAGCGCGCGCAGCAGCGCATCGAGCGAAGCGCCGCGTTCGCGCAGCTGCAGATCGAGCGCCAAGGCGAGCAACGCCCCTTTGGCGTAGTAGCTCACGGTGGCGTTGGCGCTGTTCTCGTCCGGGCGGTAGAACTTGATCCAGGCATCGAACGAGGCTTCCGCCAGGCTCTGGCGCAGCCTCCCCGGAGTCGTCAGCACCTGGGTAGCCGTCTTTGCCAGCAGACCCAGGTAACGGTCCGCATCGATCACCCCGGCGCGCACCAGCAGTAGATCGTCGTAGTACGACGTCCAGCCCTCGAAGAGCCACAGCAGGCGCGTGTAGTTTTCGGCGAAGAGATCGTAGGGGGTAAAGGCAGCGGGCTTCAAGCGCTTCACCACCCAGGCGTGGAAATACTCATGGCTGAAGAGCCCCAGCAAGCGCACGTACTCGTCCGAGGGTGCGCCCATGCCCGGCCAGGGCAGATCGCGCCGCGCCGCAAGGAGCGCCGCGCTCTCACCGTGCTCCAGGCCCCCATAGCCCTCGTCGGTGAGCGTCAACAGGAAGAGATAGCGCGCGAAGGGGACTTCGCCGAAGAGTTCCTGGGCCGAGGTGCAGATCGCCGTCAGGTCGGCCGCCAGGCGCACCCAGTCGAAAGGCTCGGCGTGCCCGATGAGCGCCACCGTGTGCGGCACGCCCCCGGCGCGGAATTCGACGAATTCGAGCGGCCCCATCAAGACGGGAGCATCGATGAGCGCATCGTAGTCGGGCGCACGATAATCCCCGAAGCTCCAGAAGGCCGTTCCCTCGGCGGGCTCGAGCGCGGTGGCCACTTTCCATCCGGCACAGCGGGGATCGGACGGCGGAAGGAGTCGAACCCGATGTTCCTCGCCGCTTCGCCCCTCGAGGCGCAGAAAGAGGCTCGTGCCGTTGAAAAACCCCCTGCCCGTGTCGAGCCAGGCTTCGCGCACCGACGCGTCGAAGGCCCACACGCGGTAGCGGCAGCGCAGCGCGCAAGCCCCGCGCGGCGGTACGATCCTCCACGAGCACTTGTCGATTTTGGTCGCGGCGAGGGGCCGCGGCGACCCATCGGCCAGCACCGCCTCGGCCTCGAACTCGAGCAGGTGACGGGCAAACTCGCGGATCAGATAGGAGCCCGGGATCCAGGTTGGCAGACGCAGCACAAGCGCCTCCTCTCCGGCCAGAGGGGCTTCCATCTCGACCAGGAATTCGTGGGCCGCGGGATCGTCGCAGCGGACGGTGTATTCTATCGACATTGAACTTCTCCTCGTTCCGGCAGCGAAGGCTCGGCGATGAGCCTATAATGCCTCAAAATCCCCCGTGCGCCCCCATGACCGAATCCCTCGCCCTCGTCCTGTGCCCTTCACCGACCGAACGGGCCACGTTGCTCGCCGTGCTCGCATCCTTGGGCTACGAAACGCTGACGGCGGAGACGCCCGAAGGAGCCATCGCCCTCTTCGAACGGCGCCATCCGGACCTTGTGGCGATCGTCGACGGCGAGGAACTGCCCTGTCTCCTGGAGGAACTGCGGCGCCGGCGCCGCCACGAGGTCGAATTCTTCGTGATGACGCATGCGGACGAGGACGCCGTGCGCGCCCTGAAAGCGGGCGCGAGCGAGGTCACGACCGGCCCGCTGCACCCGGCCTTGCTGCGCCACCGGCTGCAGCGTCTGCACGCCGAACGCCTGCTGCAGCGCCATTTCCACGGCCTGCGGCAACTGTGCGCCACCGCTTCGCGCATCGCCGGCATCCTCGGCTGGGGCTGGCGCCCCGACGAGGACCGCTTCCAATGGCCCGACGGCGCCGAGACCTGGTGGCACGGCGAACCGCCGCGGCAGCGCTCGGAGCTGCTCGCGCGTGTGCACGATGAAGACCGATTCCGCGTCGAGACGGCTTTCGAGCATCTTCGGCTGATTCGCCGCCAGACCGAAGTCGAATTCCGCCTCAAGGAAGAGGCGGTGCGTTTCGTGCGGCTGGTGGCCGAGCCCTGCGCCGAAGACGAAGATCTGATCCTGGGCGTACTCGTGGATGTAACCCAGGCAAGGCGTTTCGAGGCCGCTCTGGCGCATCTATCGCATTACGACGAACTCACCGGCATTCCCAACCGCAAGCATTTCCTGCGCGCGGCGCGCGAAATACTGCCCTATGCAACCCTCGATCGGCCCCAGCTCCTCCTCTACCTCGACGTCGCAGGACTGGCGGGCATCAACGACGCCTACGGCGACCGGGCCGGGGACACCGTGCTGCGCACCCTCGCCCAGCGTCTCGCCCACTGGAGCACACGCTACGGCGGCATCGCCTGCCGCGTGGGAGGGGACGAGTTCGCCGCCCTCATCATCCCGGGTTCCGAGAGCCATGAGACGGAAGCGCTGGAGGAACTCCTGGAAACGCTCGAGCAGCCATTGCCCCTCCTGGGCCGAGATGATCGAAGCGAGGAACTACGGCCCCGCGTGACGATCGGCGGCGTCTGGATTCCGGCCGCCGGCAACGAGCTCGAAGCGCTCATCCGGCTTGCCCAGCGACAGCAACGCCACGCCCTCGCCTCAGGGCGCCGTTTCTCCCTCACGGCGGAGCCTTCAGCGGACGATGCGCCGACGGTGCAGCTCGAAGCAGCGCTGCATCAAGCGTTGGCGCGGCAGGAATTCTTCCTCCTCTACCAGCCCCAGCTCGAGCTCGAGACGCGCCGGATCGTCGGCGCCGAAGCCCTGCTGCGCTGGCGCCATCCCCAGCGCGGCGTGCTGCCCCCCATCCAGTTCATCCCGCTACTGGAAGAAACGGGGCTGATCCTGGAAGCAGGCCGCTGGATCATCGAGGAAGCGGCAACCCAGCTCGGCGCATGGAACGACGCGGGGATTCCCCTTCGCCTCGCGGTCAATCTCTCTGCGCGCCAGATTCTGGACGACGGGCTGGTCGATCACATCGCGGAATGCCTGCGCCGCCACCGCTTGCCCCCGCCGCAGCTCGAATTCGAGATCACCGAAACGCTCGCCATCCGCGACCCCGAACGGGCCCGCGCCATGATCGCTGCCATCCGCTCGCTGGGCTGCCCCGTGGCGCTCGACGACTTCGGTGTAGGCTACGCCTCGCTCGAATACCTGCTGCAGTTTCCCTTCGACGCGATCAAGCTCGACATGTCCTTCGTCCATCGCCTGGTAGAGACGCCGGTCGATCGCGCCATCGTGCGCGGCGTCGTCACCATGGCCGACGCCTTGGGAAAGCGCGTCATCGCCGAAGGCGTAGAGACGGCGCGGCAGGCCGATTACCTGCACGCGATGGGCGTCGACGAAATCCAGGGCTGGCACGTGGGCAAGCCGATGGCACCGGCCGCGCTCGCCGAGCGGCTGCGCGAAGACGGCCACGGCCCTCAGTGACGCAGGCGCTCGAGCGCTGCCTCGATGCGATCGACCCCGATCACCTCCAACCCCGGAATGGGCTGCCTGGGGACGTTGGCGCGCGGGACGATCGCCTGGGTGAATCCCAGCTTGGCCGCCTCGCGCAAGCGCTCCTGCCCGCGCGGTGCCGGCCGGATCTCGCCGGCAAGCCCCACTTCCCCGAAAACCGCCAGACGCAGCGGCAGCGCCCGGTTCTTGAGCGAAGAGACGATGGCCAGCGCCATCGCCAGATCGGAAGCCGGCTCGGTGATGCGCACCCCGCCCACCGCATTGACGAACACGTCCTGGTCGAAACACGACACCCCGGCGTGGCGGTGCAGCACGGCGAGCAGCATCGCCAGGCGGTTGGGCTCGAGCCCCACCGTCAGGCGCCGCGGCGAGGGGCTTGCCGAACCGTCGACGAGCGCCTGAATCTCCACGAGCAGCGGCCTCGTGCCTTCGAGGGTGACGAGGATGGCGCTGCCGGGCACGTCGGCGCGGTGCTCGGAGAGAAAGATCGCCGACGGGTTGCTCACCGCCTTGAGCCCCCGGTCGGTCATGGCGAACACGCCCAGTTCGTTGGCCGCGCCGAAGCGGTTCTTCACCGCCCGCACCAGACGAAAGCTCGAATGCGCGTCCCCCTCGAAATAGAGCACGGTATCGACGATGTGTTCGAGCACGCGCGGCCCGGCCAGGCTCCCTTCCTTGGTCACGTGCCCCACGAGCAGCACCGCCGTGCCGCTTCCCTTGGCGTAGCGCGTGAGCTGGGCCGCGCATTCGCGCACCTGCGCCACCGACCCCGGCGCGGAGGTGAGCGCCTCGGTGTACATCGTCTGGATGGAGTCGATCACCATCACGCGCGGCGCGAGCCCCTGCGCCGCGGCGAGCACCCGCTCGAGCTGGATCTCGGGCAGCAGCGGCAGGGGCAAGCCCGCCAGTCCCAGGCGCTCGGCGCGCAGCGCCACCTGCTCGGCCGACTCCTCCCCCGTGACGTAGAGCACGGGACCGGCCCCGGCGGATTCCAGCCGAGCGAGCGCCTGCAGCAGCAAGGTGGATTTGCCGATGCCCGGATCCCCGCCCAGCAGCACCACGGCGCCGGGGACGATGCCTCCGCCCAGCACCCGGTCGAACTCCTCGATGCCCGTGGCCTGACGCTGGAGGGGGCGGCGCTCGATGCGATCGAGCGTGACCAGGCCCGAGCCCGCGTCGACCGCGAGCGCCGCAGGACGTTGGATGGCCCGATGCAAGGTCGGCCCCGAGTCATCCGCCTCGCGCGTTTCCTCCAGTGTGTTCCACTCCTGGCACTGGCTGCACCGTCCCTGCCAGCGTGGGAAACGCGCGCCGCACTCGCGGCAGACGAAGACGGTGCGTGCCTTGGCCATCAGCGCCCGAAGAAGAATTCAGCCGAAGGCAGCTGCTGTTCCATGGCCCGGATGCGCTCCTGCAAAAAATCGACGAACGTCATGATCAGCCGTGAACGGAAACGATCCTTGGGCGCGATGAGCTCGAAAGGCGTATATTGCGGCGGATCGAGCGGCGCAGCCGCCAGCTGCCCCGTGCGCAACTCTTCGAGCAGCGCCGCGCGCGACGCGATGGCCACGCCGATGCCGGCCGCGGCGAGGTGTTTCACCCCCTGCAAAGTTCCCATCTCGGCGGCGATGGTCAGCGATTCGGGCTCGATGCCGGCCGCCTCGAAGAAGGCTTCGGCGATCTCGCGGATGCCGTTTCCCGGATCGCGTTGGATGAAAGGATAGGCCGCGAGCTCCTTGGCGCGCACGGGCTTGCCCTTGCGTTGCGCCAAGGGATGGCCGGGCGCAAAGATCGCCCACAGCTCGTCCCGGCCGATCTGCTTCTGATCGAGTCCCGGCTCGTCGGGCGCGATCTCGATGATGCCCAGGTCGAGCTCGCGCTCGAGCACCCGCTGCTGGGTGAGCTGCGAAGTCCCCACCACCAGCCGCGGGATCACCCGCGGATGGGCCCGCTTGAACTCCTCGATCACGCGCGGCATCCAGTACGTCGCCAGCGTGGTCGAAGCCCCGATGGAGAGCAGCCCCGCGAGCTCGCTGGTGAGCTCGGCCACCCGCGTCTCGAGTTCCTCGTCGAGCGAGAGCATCTTTTCCGCGTAGGCGAAGACGATCTCTCCGGCCGGGGTGAGTTTGAGCTTGCCGTGGCCGCGCTCCAGCAGGCGCGTGTTGAAGTGCTCCTCTAGCTGCTTGATCTGGAAAGTGACGGCGGGCTGGGTCATGAAGAGCCGCTCCGCCGCCTTGGTGAAGGATCCCGCCTTGACGACGGTGTAGAAGACCTGTAGCCGACGATCAGCCATCGAAAATCACCTCTTCGAACGATGAGTGGGGGAAGGGCGCGGCGTGGCGCGCGGACGCGGGGCTTTGCCGTTTGCGGCAGGAACGCTTGCCTTCGCCGGCGGCGTCAGCCCGAAGGTCTGCACCACCGCCTCCGGCGGCAGCTCCATCCACATGCCGCGCCGGAGCCGCGGCGGCAGCGCCACGGGGCCGTAGCGCACGCGGATGAGCCGGCTCACGGTGAGCCCCAGCGCCTCGAACATGCGCCGCACCTCGCGGTTGCGCCCCTCCTTGATCGTGACGCGGTACCAGTGATTCGCCCCTTCGCCTCCCGCATCGACGAGGGACTCGAAACGCGCCGGGCCGTCTTCCAGGGTGATGCCACCGGTGAGCTCCTCGATCTGCTGCGGCGTGAGCTCGCCGATGAGGCGCACGGCGTATTCCCGCTCCAGCTCGTAGCGCGGGTGCATCAGGCGGTTGGCAAGCTCCCCGTCGTCGGTGAAAATCAGCAGCCCAGAGGTGTTGAAGTCGAGCCGTCCCACCGCGATCCAGCGCCCTTTGCGCAGTGCCGGCAAGCGATCGAACACCGAGGGGCGTCCTTGCGGGTCTTCGCGCGAGACGATTTCCCCTTCGGGCTTGTGATAGAGCAGCACGCGCGGCACGCCGTGCCCCGGCCGCCAGGCGAGGAGCTTCCCGTCGACCTTGATCCGGTCCCCCGGCCCTACCCGGTCGCCGAGCTGCGCTGGCCGATCGTTGATCGCCACCCGCCCCTGCACGATCCACTCCTCGATGGTGCGGCGCGAGGCAAGTCCCATGCGCGCGAGTACCTTCTGCACCCGCTCGCGGGCCGCTTCGGTCGCAGCAGCCGATGCCGGCGCATCCTTGCGCGCACGGGTACGACGTGGCGCCCCGCGGGGCGTTTCAACTTCCTTGGTTTTCATCTTCATCCTTGTCGTGCGCTTCCTGCAGGGGTTCGAGCATCGCTTCGAGCTCGGCGAGCGGAGGCAGTTCCCTGACGTGGCGTAAGCCCAAATCGTCGAGAAAGCGTTGCGTGGTGGCATAGAGCGCGGGGCGTCCGGGGCCGTCGCGATGCCCCACGATTTCGATCCAGCCCCGTCCCTCCAGTGTGCGCAGCACCTGCGTCGAGACCGTCACGCCGCGGATCGCTTCGATGTCGCCGCGCGTGACCGGCTGACGGTAGGCGATGACGGCCAGCGTCTCCCACACCGCCCGGCTGTAGGCGGGCGCGCGTTGGGTCCGCAGCCGGTCGAGCCAGGGCTGGATCTCGGCCCGCGTGCGAAAACGCCAGCCTCCCGCCGTGCACACCAGCTCCACCGCTTTCCCGCTCCACTCCTGCTGCAATTCGGCGAGCACGGAGGCGAGGATGTCCGCCCCCGGATCGGGCTCGAAGAGCCGGCGCAGCGCGTCCAGCGTCAGGGGCTCGTCGCTTGCCAGCAGCGCCGCCTCCACGATGCGCTTGGTCGAAAATTGCCCGCTCGTCATGACCCGGCCGCCAAAGGTTCGGTGTGCGGCTCGGCTTCGACCGGACGCACCCACAGCGTGCCGAACGGCTCGCGCTGCTCCAGGTGCAAGGCGCTTTCCTTGCACAGTTCCAGCACTGCCACGAAGGTGACGGCCACGCCCAATCGCCCCTGCTCCGGTTCGATCAGGGAGGCGAAGGCGAGCGCCCCGGCGGCGTGGCGCAGCCGGCGCAGCACCCGGCTCATGGCTTCGCGCACCGAAACGGCCTCGGCGGCGACTTCGTGCCGGCGCTCGAGCCGCAGGCGCTGCAGGATGCCCGTCCACGCCTCGAGGAGCCGATCCAGGCTCGCCTCCGGCTGGGGCCGCTGCGGCGTGTGCCCCCACTCGATCGGCCCGGCCCAGAGAAAATCCCGTCCCGCCCGCGGATGCTCGCCCAAGACGCGCGCCGCGCGTTTGATGCGCTCGTATTCCAGCAGGCGGCGCATGAGCTCGGCCCGCGGATCGCTTTCCCCCTCTTCCGGCAGCACCGAAGGGGCGCGCGGCAGCAGCGAGCGCGATTTGATCTCCAGCAGCATGGCCGCCATCAGCAGATAGTCCGCCGCCAGATCGAGGTCGAAGCGGCGCATCGCCTCCACATAGGCGAGATACTGCTCGGTGAGCCGCGCCACCGGGATGTCGCGCACGTCGAGCCGGTTCTTCTGGATGAGATACCACAAGAGGTCGAGCGGCCCCTCGAAGGTTTCGAGGAAGACGCGCAGCGCCTCCGGCGGAATGAAGAGATCCTCCGGCACGGCGGTGAGCGGCTCGCCATAGACGCGCGCGATCGGCGCCTCAGTGGCCAGCATTCCATCTCCGCTCACGTGTACTCCAGGCCCATCGCTTCGCGCACGTCGCGCATGGTCGCCTGGGCGAGCTTGCGCGCCTGCTCGCAACCGTCGGCGACCACGTTGCGCACGAGACTGGGGTTCTCCACGTAGGGCTGCGCCCGCTCGCGCATCGCCTCCTGTTCCTTGAGGATGGCTTCGAGCACGGGCTGCTTGCATTCCAGGCAACCGATCTTGGCGCTGCGGCAGCCCTCCTGCACCCACTGGTGGACCTCTGCATCGGTGTAGATCTTGTGGAACTGCCATACTGGGCAGCGTTCCGGATCGCCGGGGTCGGTGCGGCGTACCCGGGCCGGATCGGTCTGCATGGTGCGCACCTTGCGCGTGATCGATTCGGGGTCTTCGCGCAGGTAGATGGTGTTGCCGTAGCTCTTCGACATCTTCTGACCGTCGAGACCGGGCATGCGGGAGGCCTCGGTGAGCAGCACCTGGGGCTCCACCAGAATGTGCTTGCTATAGCCTTCGAGATAGCCGTAGAGCCGCTCCCGGTCGCCCAGCGACAGGCTCTGGGCTTCGTCGATGAGGGCGCGGGCCTGCGCCAGCGCCTCGTCGTCGCCCTCCTGCTGGAAACGGGTGCGCAATTCGAGGTAGAGCCGGGCGCGCTTGCTGCCGAGCTTCTTCACCGCCTCTTTGGCGTTTTCCTCGAAATTGGGCTCGCGGCCGTAGAAATGGTTGAAGCGGCGCGCCACCTCGCGCGTGAATTCCACGTGCGGGATCTGGTCCTCGCCCACCGGCACGAGGTTGGCGCGGTAGATGAGGATGTCGGCCGCCTGCAGCAGCGGGTAGCCGAGAAAGCCGTAGGTGGTGAGGTCCTTGTGCGAAAGTTTTTCGAGCTGGTCCTTGTAGGTCGGCACCCGTTCGAGCCACCCCAGCGGCGTGATCATGGACAGCAGCAGATGCAGCTCGGCGTGCTCGAGCACCCGCGACTGGATGAAGAGCGTGGCCTGGTTCGGGTCGATGCCCGCCGCCAGCCAGTCGATGAGCATCTCCCAGGTGGCCTGCGAGATCACCTCGGGCTTGTCGTAGGTGGTGGTGAGCGCGTGCCAGTCGGCCACGAAGAAGAGGCAGGGATATTCGTATTGCAGACGGGCCCAGTTCTTCAGCACGCCGTGGTAATGCCCCAGATGCAGGCGCCCGGTGGGACGCATTCCCGAAAGTACCCTTTCAGCATACATGGTTCTTCGCCTTTTCCGGTTCGAGGAGCTAAAAGCCGATCGTCGCGAGGATGGTGCTGCGCACCGCGACGAACATCGGCCACAGGATCGAGGAAGCCGCGCCGCTCAGCATGGCCACGAGCAAGATGGCGATGCCGTAGGGTTCCACCTGCGACAGGGCCCAGGCCGGACGCGGCGGCAGCAGGCTCACCAGCATGCGGCCGCCGTCGAGCGGCGGCAGCGGCAGCAGGTTCAGCACCATGAGCGCGACGTTGACCGAAATGCCGGCGTCGGCCATGCGCGCGAGCGGCACCGCCCAGAAAGGCGGCAGAAAAGTGAGCGCGAGCTTGAACAAGAGCGCCCAGCCGAGCGCCATCGCCAGGTTGATGCCTGGCCCGGCGCCTGCCACCCAGAACATGTCGCGCTTGGGATGGCGCAGGCGCGAGGGGTCGATCGGCACCGGCTTCGCCCAGCCGAAGAGCAGCGCCCCGGCGCCGGTGAGTAGCGACAGCAGGAGGATGCCGGCCGGCACGAGGAGGGTACCCACGGGGTCGACATGGCGCAGGGGGTTGAGCGAGATGCGCCCGGCACGCTCGGCGGTGGGATCGCCGAAGGCGCGTGCGACGTAGCCGTGCGCCGCCTCGTGCAAGGTGATGGCCAGCAGTGCCGGCAGGGCCCACACGGCGAGATCGGCAAGGAAGGCGTTCATTCGACGAGAAACGGCGTGGGGTCGCCCGCCCCGACACGCACGATGCGCGGCGTCTCGCCCGTGAGATCGACCACGGTGGTGAGCTCGCGGCAGGTCTCGCCGGTGTCGACGATCACGTCGATGAGCTTGCCGATACGCTCGGACACGGTCTCGGCATCGGGCAGGGGTTCTTCCTCGCCCGGCAGGATGAGGCTCGTGCTCAGCAGCGGTTCGCCCAGCGCTTCCAGAATCGCCTGCACCACGCGGTGCTGCGGCACGCGAAGCCCAATGGTGCGCCGCTTGGGATGCAGGATGCGTCGGGGCAGATCGTGCGTGCCTTCGAGGATGAAGACGTAGGGGCCGGGGGTGTTGGCCTTCAGCAGGCGAAAGACGCGGTTATCCACGCGGGCGTAGTTGCCCAACTCGGAGAGGTCGCGGCACAGCAGCGTGAAAGGCTGTGACTCGTCCATGTCGCGGATGCGGCGGATGCGGCGGATCGCCTCGACGTCACCGAGATGGCAGGTGAGGGCGTAGCTCGAATCGGTGGGCATGGCCACGACCGCGCCTTCCCGCAATTGGCGGGCGACGAGGTCGACGAGACGTTTTTGCGGATCGACCGGATGAATGGAGAGGATTTGCGCCATAATCAAACATTATAGCGCGCATTCGAGCAGCTGCCACACCGGCGTGAGGTCGGGCGGCAAGGGATGCGCTGCCCCCAGGTCGACCGGCGATTCGGCCGGGGCATGGAAGTCGGAGCCTATCGAGGCGGCAAAGCCCCAGTGACGCGCAACGTGCGCCCAGCGGCGCATGTCGTCGGGCCCGTGGGAACCAGAGCTCACTTCGACGGCCGCGCCCCCCGCCTCATCGAAGCGCCGCAGCAGCTCTTCGAACTGCGCCGCCGAGAGACGATAGCGCGCCGGATGCGCCAGCACCGCCACGCCGCCTGCGCCGCGAATCCAGGAAATCGCCTCTTCGAGCACGGCCCACTCGTGCGCGACGTAGCCGGGTTTGCCCTTGGCGAGATAGTATTGGAACACCTCCGAGACCGAGCGCATCAAGCCGAGCGAGACGATATGGCGGGCGAAATGCGCGCGGCTCACCAGGGCTGGATTCTTCGCCAAGCGCATGGCGCCTTCCCAGGCCCCGTGGATGCCGTGGCGCTCGAGCTCCTCGGCGATACGCCGGGCCCGCGCGTCGCGCCCCGAGCGCACCCGCTGCAAGCCTTCGCTCAGGGCGGCATCATCGGGGTCGACGCCCAGGCCGACCACATGGATCGTCTCGTCGGCGAACGACACCGAGATCTCCACCCCCGGCACGAACGAGATCCCCCACGCGCGCGCCTCTGCCTCGGCCGCAGCGCAGCCGGCGGTCTCGTCGTGATCGGTGAGGGAAAGCAGCGCCACGCCGTTCGCGGCAGCGTGACGCACCACCTCGGCCGGGTCGAGCACCCCGTCCGAGACGAGCGAATGGCAATGCAGATCGACTTTCATCACGCCCTGCCCTTCGCCCGGAGCCTTTCGTTCAGTGAACGGAAACGAGCTCGATCTCGAAAGTGAGGTCGCGCCCGGCAAGTGGATGGTTCGCGTCGATGGTGATCGAATCCTCGGTCACCTCCACGACGACGATGGGGATCTGCCGACCGTCGCGCGACTGCATCACCAGCTGCTGCCCCACTTCCGGTTCGAGATCCGGCGGCAGCTGCTCGCGCGGCACCTGCAGCACCGCCTCGGCCACGCGCTCGCCGTAGGCCTCGGCCGAGGGAATGGTAACGGTCTTCGTCTGCCCCACGGCCATGCCTTCCACGGCCTGTTCGAAGCCGGGAATCACCTGCCCTGCGCCGACGGTGAATTCGAGCGGGTCGCGCCCGGCGGAGCTGTCGAACACCGAGCCGTCGTCGAGCTTGCCGGTGTAATGGACCTGGACGGTATCGCCCGCTTTTGCTGCCTGATTCATGATCTTTCCTTTCCGCTGTCGAAATGGTACACGTCGGCACAGACCGGCGCGCCCGTCACCTTACCCGGTTTCTCCCGCTTTGGCTAGACGTCCACGGAAAAATTCCCTTGCCCGTTTCGGCGCTTGATGCTAATTTGGCGCCCCTGCCGTCTGCCACGGAGCCTGCGATGAATCCCACGCCCCACGACCGATTCTACCTGCCCTCGCACCAATGGCTGCGCCGCGAAGACGGCGGCGCTTTCACGCTGGGCATCACCGATCACGCCCAGCGCGAGCTCGGCGACATCGTCTATGTACAACTGCCCGAGCCCGGTCAACACCTGGAAGCCGGCGACGTGCTCGCGGTGGTCGAATCGGTCAAGGTCGCCTCCGAGATCCTCTGCCCCTTTCCCGCCACCGTGGTCGCGGTGAATGAAGAAGCCCGCGAGCGGCCCGAGCGGCTCAACGAAGCCCCCTACGAAGTCTGGCTCGTGCAACTGCTGCCCGACGACGGCGCCTCCATGCCGGCGCTGCTGGATGCGCGCTCCTACGACGAACTCCTCTGCGCCTGAAGCATGCCTGCCCCTTCCTCTGCCCCCTCGAGGCTGCTCTTCGTTCTGACGGCGCTCGTGCTCCTGGCGATGCTCGGCTGGTACTGGCGCGAGAGCCGTCCCGTGGAACTTCCCTCCTCGCCGCTCGCCGACCCGCGCATGCAGTGCGTCTCCTACGCCCCTTACTACCGCGACGGCTACACCCCGTTCAAGGAAGACCTGCGTCTCACCCGGGAAGAGATCGCCACCGATCTGCGCGCCCTCGCCGCCGTGACGCGCTGCGTGCGCACCTACTCGGTCGACCAGGGGCTGGATCAGGTTCCCGAAGTGGCGCGCGAACTCGGGCTCACCGTGCTCCTCGGGGCCTGGATCGGGCGCGACGACGAGAAGAACCGCCGCGAGCTCGAGCGCGCACTGGACGTAGCCAACGCCAACACCGACGTCGTCACGATGCTCATCGTCGGCAACGAGGTGCTGCTGCGCCGCGAGCAAAGCCCGGAGGCGATGGGGCGATGGCTGGAAGAAGCCCATGCGCGCAGCCGCGTACCGGTGACCTACGCCGACGTCTGGGAATTCTGGTTGCGTCATCGCGCTGCGCTCGAACCGCACGTCGACCGCGCCACCATCCACATCCTTCCTTACTGGGAAGACCGGCCGCAGCCGATCGAAGCGGCGATCGATCATCTCGTGCGCATCAGGATGCTCGCCCGCACCCTGCTCACCAAGCCGGTGGTGATCGGCGAGACCGGCTGGCCCAGCGCCGGGCGCCAGCGCGAAGGGGCGATTCCTTCGCGCGTCAACCAGGCGCGCTACGTGCGCGAGTTCCTGGCACTGGCGGAGCGCCGCGGCTGGCAGTACAACTTCATCGAAGCGGTCGACCAGCCCTGGAAGCGCTGGCTCGAAGGCACCGTGGGCGGTCACTGGGGCATGCTCGACACGTCGCTCGCGCCCAAATTCCCCCTCACCGGGCCGATCGCCGAGCGTGAATCCTTCTGGCCGGTGCTCGCCTGGGCGGGCATGGGTGCCGCGCTGCTGCTCCTCCTGGCCGCGCCAAGGGCTGTGAGCGGACGCGAGCACGCATGGCATGCGCTCGCGGGCGCCGTGCTGGGGCTCATCGCGATGTGGCAGTGGGAACACGCCCTGCTCGCCTACCGCGACGCCGTGGAATGGGCGGTACTGGGGGCGATCGGGATCGCCTCGATCCTCGTCGCCGCGCGGCTTGCCGTGGCGCCGCGTCTTCCCTCCAAAACCACCGCGTCCAAGTCCGTCGCGCTCGCGCTGCGGCTCGTGCTTTTTGGCGCCGCCGTGGCCTCGGTCTGGCTCGTGGTCGACGGCCGCTACCGCGACTTCCCCACCGCGCTCTACCTGCCGCTCGCGCTCTTTGCCTGGCGCCGCGCCTGGCCCGTCTCCGCCGAAGAGCGCCTCTGGGCCTGGATCCTCTTCGCCTTCGGCCTCTACCGCTGGCTGGAAGAACCGGGCAACGGCCAGGCGCTGCTGTGGGGCCTCACAGCGATGACGTTTGCGCGCGCCATCCACGCGGCGCATCGAACCACAGCCGCGGCAAGACCCATAGCGCCGCGATGACCCCCGGCGTGGCGGCATAGAAGACCGTGGCCGCCACGCCGAGCCACAGCGCCGCCACCGCCCAGCGCCGCGACCCATAGACCTGGGCGAGCGCCGCGCACAGCACCGCCACCCAGCCGATGCGCTCCTCGAGAAAAGCCTGAACCAGCAGGAACTTGGCCGCGCAGGCAAAGCCCCCGCCGGGCACCCACGTCCCGCCGCAGGCCGCCGGTGCGAGCTGCGCCTCGAGCCAGCCGAAGCGCACCCACAGGCAGGCGAGTCCCAGCAGGATCGCCCCCACGAACCAGCCGCGCGCCAGCGCACGCCATCTGCTCTTCTTCGTCATCCCGTTCGTCTTTCGCATTCGCCAGGAAACAAACATTTTCTCATCGTCTCGGCCAATTCCGCACGGGAAGCCGTAAAATTCGCCGTTATCCTCCCGTACGACGGACCGGTGCAGTGAGCGCAAAACTCCATCTCTTCTGGCGGGGGCTCGTCGCCCTCTTCCTCACCCTGCTCGTGATGTTCGGCACCTTCAAGCTGTGGCAATGGCAGGTGCGCGTCGACACCATGCCCGGCGTCTCGGGCGAGATCGGCGGCTTTGCCTACACCCCCTTCCGTCGCGACCAGTCACCCCTGGAGAAGAAATACCCCACGCCCGAGCAGGTGGCCGAAGACCTCGACATCCTGAGCAACTACACCCACCGCATCCGTACCTACGGCGTCACCGACGTCCCCGCCATCTATCCTCTGGCCGAAGAGAAAGGCTTCAAGGTGGCCATGGGCCTGTGGGTGTCGGCCGACAAGGAACTCTCCGAGCGCGAGATCGCCACTGGGCTCGCTCTCCTCAAGAAACACAAGAACATCGAACGCATCGTGGTGGGCAACGAAGCCCTGCTGCGCAAGGAAATGACGGTCCAGGAAATGGCCGCCCATCTCGACCGCGTGCGCGCCGACATCCGCCGCCAGTTCCGCAAGGGGCAACGTCCGCCGGTCTCCACCGCCGAGCCCTGGCACGTCTGGCTCGCCAACCCCGAGCTGGTCGACCACGTCGACTACCTCATGGTGCACCTGCTGCCCTACCACGAAGGCATCTCCTCGGCCCGCGCGCTCGAATACGCCTTCAGCCGTTACGAAGAGCTGCGGCAGAAGTTCCCCAAAAAACCCATCGTGATTGGCGAGATCGGCTGGCCCACCAGGGGCGAGGTGATGCCCAACCTCATGGGCGGCGACGAATACGCGCGTGCCGCCTCAGAAGACGCCGCCCGCTTCGTGCGCGGCTTCCTTGCCGACCCGCGCTCCGCCTTCCTCGACTACTACATCATGGAAGCGTTCGACCAGCCGTGGAAAGTGGCCGTCGAAGGCTGGGCCGGCGCCTACTGGGGCGTGTTCGACGCCGACCGCCATCTCAAGTACCCCCTCGACGGCCTCATCGTGCGCGACGTGCGCTGGAAAGAAAAGGCGCGCCTGGCGGTGGCGATCGCGGCCGTTCCCATGTTCCTCATCGCCTTTGCCCTCGGCAGTTGGAACGTGCTCGGGCGCCTGTGGCTCATGGGGCTGGTGCAGCTCTCCGCGGCCGTGCTCGTAGTCGGCGTCTATCTGCCCAAGGATTATTACCTCTCGCGCGGCGACCTCGTCGGCCTCGTCTTTCTCATCGTCGCCACCCTCATGACCATCGCCGTGCTGCTGTCACACGGGTTCGAGTTCGGCGAGGTGCTCTTCAAGCGGCAATGGCGCCGGCGCTTCACCCCCCGTGAGCCGCTGCCGCCCGAGCAGCAGCCTTTCGTCTCCATTCACCTCGCCTGCTACAACGAACCGCCCGAGATGGTGATCGCCACCATCGACTCGCTCGCCCGGCTCGATTACGCCAACTACGAGGTGATCGTCGTCGACAACAACACCACTGACGAAGCCCTATGGAAGCCGGTGGAAGCGCACTGCGCCACGCTCGGGCCGCGGTTTCGCTTCTTCCACCTGCCGAAGTGGCCCGGGTTCAAGGCCGGGGCGCTCAATTTCGCCCTCAAGCAGACGGATCCGCGTGCCGAGATCGTCGGCGTGGTCGATGCCGACTACGTCGTCGAACCCGACTGGCTCGCCCGCCTCGTGCCGCACTTCCTCGACAGCCCCCAGGTGGCCGTGGTGCAAGCCCCGCAGGCGCACCGCGACTTCGAGCACAGCTTCTTCCAGCGCATGTGCAACTGGGAGTTCGAAGGGTTCTTCCGCATCGGCATGCACCACCGCAACGAGCGCAACGCCTTGATCCAGCACGGCACGATGACGCTCATCCGCCGCCGGGCACTGGAGGAAGTCGGCGGCTGGTCGGAATGGTGCATCTGCGAGGATACCGAACTCGGCCTGCGCCTGATCGAGCTCGGCTACGAAACCCGCTATGTCGATCACATCTTCGGTCGCGGGCTCACGCCGTCGGACTTCGCCGCCATCAAGTCGCAGCGCTTCCGCTGGGCGTTCGGTGCGATGCAGATCCTCAAGGCCCACCTGCCCAAGCTCCTGGGGCTACAGCCCTCGAAGCTGAACTTCGCCCAGCGCTACCACTTCCTCACCGGCTGGTTCGCCTGGTTTGGCGACGCGCTGCACCTCGTCTTCGCGCTCGCCTCCATCTACTGGACGCTGGGCATGATCCACTTTCCCAAGACCTTTGCCCTGCCGGTGGCCTCGCTCGCCATGCCCGTACTCGGATTCATGGCCTTCAAGACCGCCCTCGGGCCCGTCCTCTATCGCCGCACCATGCACACGCGCTGGATCGACATCCTAGGCGCTTCCATCCTCTCCGTGGGACTCGCGCACACCATCGCGCGCGGCGTCTTCGCCGGGCTCTTCCAGAAGAAAGGCACCTTCGTGCGCACTCCCAAAGGCTGGCGCGCCAAGGGAACCTTCGCCTTCTTCGGTCCCATCCGCGAGGAACTCGGCCTGCTCGCGGCGATCCTAATCGGCGCGGCCGTACTCGTGGCCAAGCGGGGACTGCTCGACCTGGAAGTCAAGCTCTGGCTCTCCATCCTCATGCTGCAAGCGATTCCCTACCTGGCCGCAGTCCTGTGCCAGATCATCGCCTATCTGCCCGACAACGCCCCGCCCGAGGAACAGGCCGCCAAGCCGGCTGTACCGAGTGTTGCGGAAACCCCCGCCGGCGTTTCGGGTACAATGGCCCATTGAACCGTAATTTCGTAGGAGTGTCATGGCTCAGTATGTCATGTCCATGCTTCGGGTGAACAAGGTCGTCCCCCCGAAGCGCCACATCATCAAGGACATCTCCCTTTCCTTCTTCCCCGGGGCCAAGATCGGCCTGCTGGGCCTCAACGGCGCGGGCAAATCCACCGTGCTGCGCATCATGGCCGGCGTCGACAAGGAATACGACGGCGAAGTGCAATGGCAGCCCGGCATCCGCATCGGCTACCTGCCGCAGGAACCCCAGCTCGACCCGGAAAAGACCGTGCGCGAGGAAGTCGAAGAAGGGCTGGGTGAGCTCGTCGAGGCGCGGCGAAAGCTCGAGGAAATCTACGCCGCCTATGCCGAGCCCGACGCCGACTTCGAGAAACTCGCCGAAGAGCAGGCCAAATACGAGGCCATCCTCGCCAGCGCCGGCACCGACCTCGAAAACCAGATGGAGATCGCCGCCGACGCGCTGCGCCTGCCGCCGTGGGACGCCAAGATCGCGAACCTCTCCGGCGGCGAAAAACGGCGCGTGGCGCTGTGCAAGCTCCTGCTCTCCAAGCCCGACATGCTGCTGCTCGACGAACCCACCAACCACCTCGACGCAGAATCGGTCGAGTGGCTCGAGCAGTACCTCGTGCGCTTCCCCGGCACGGTGGTGGCCGTCACGCACGATCGCTACTTCCTCGACAACGCCGCCGAATGGATCCTCGAACTCGACCGCGGCGAGGGCATCCCCTGGAAAGGCAACTACAGTTCGTGGCTGGAACAGAAAGAAAAGCGCCTCGAGCAGGAAGCCAAGGCGGAAGCCGCCCGCCTCAAGGCGATGAAGCAAGAACTCGAATGGGTGCGCCAGAACCCCAAAGGGCGGCAGGCGAAATCCAAGGCGCGTCTGGCGCGCTACGAGGAACTCTCCTCCATCGAATACCAGCGCCGCAACGAGACGCAGGAGATCTTCATCCCACCCGGCGAGCGGCTCGGCGACAAGGTGATCGAATTCCACCACGTGAGCAAAGGCTTCGGGGATCGGCTCCTCATCGACGATCTCTCCTTCTCTGTGCCCAAGGGAGCGATCGTGGGCATCATCGGCCCCAACGGCGCGGGCAAATCCACCCTCTTTCGCATGATCCTTGGCAAGGAACAGCCCGATTCCGGCACCATCGAGATCGGTCCGACGGTGAAGATCGCCGCCGTGGATCAGTCCCGCGAAGGGCTAGACCCCAACAAGACGGTATGGGAGGAAGTCTCCGGGGGGCTCGACATCCTCAAGGTCGGCGCCTTCGAGATGCCCAGCCGCGCCTACCTCGGCCGCTTCAACTTCAAGGGAGCGGACCAGCAAAAGCCCGTAGGCAAGCTCTCGGGCGGCGAGCGCGGGCGGCTGCATCTGGCCAAGACGCTCATCCAGGGCGGCAACGTGCTGCTGCTCGACGAACCCTCCAACGACCTCGACGTGGAAACGCTGCGTGCCCTGGAAGAAGCGCTGCTCGAATTCCCCGGCTGCGCGCTCGTCATCAGCCACGACCGCTGGTTCCTCGACCGCATCTGCACCCACATCCTCGCGGCCGAGGGCGACTCGCAGTGGACCTTCTTCGAAGGCAACTTCCACGAGTACGAAGAGGACAAGAAAAAGCGTCTCGGCGAAGACGCCGCCCGTCCGCGGCGCGTGCGCTACAAACCGATTTCGCGCTGAGTCTTCGTTTTTTACGATCGAAGCCCCTGCCATGACAGGGGCTTTTTCTTGCCTATGTTTTTGGTTTTGGTTAAGATGAATCATGATGATTCAACCATAAGAGAATTTCCCTATGCCCAGCAGAGCCGTTTTCCGCAAGACGCCCAAAGGGGTAGATGAAGTTCAGCACCGTTCGGGAAAATTGACGCCGCGCCAGCGTCGTATTCTCATCATGGTCGACGGCAAGCGGACCGTGGAAGAGCTGCGCGAACTCGCGTCGACCGACGATCTCTCCAACGTCCTCGGTCACCTCGAAGAAGAAGGCTACATCGAGCTCGTCGGCCTCAAAGGCGAAAACGAGGCAATCACCCGCCAAGACAGACTCCCCTCCCTCACCGATTTCCGTCCGCTTCCAGAACCGCGTAACCCCGAAGAACTGGACATGGCGCGTCATTTCATGATCAACACCATCAAGGCCTTTTGCCGCGGCCCAATCATCCATCTCTCGCTCATCGACGAGATTGCCGCAGCCCAATCGCACGAAGAGCTGCGCGCGCTCTATGGACAATGGTTTCGGCTGATCCAGGAAAGCGCGGAAGGAAGAAGAAGGGCGGAACAGCTGCGCGCCGATCTGCTCAAGGTTCTATGATGAACGAGGTTCATCGGCAAAGGGCCTGAAAAAGACCACCTCGATTTTCGTTCCCCGACCGTCGGCCTCGCGAGCGCTCGAGCGCAGCTCCCACCCTTCCCGTTCGCACAGCCGGCGCACCATCACCAGGCCGCGACCACCGCTCGCCCCATCCGCGGTTTGCGGCATGCCGATCCCGTCATCCTCGACGCACAGCCGGTCCGGTTCGATGCGCACCGTGATGCGGTGGCACTGCGCATGCTGGATCGCGTTGCGCACGAGATTGGCGACGATGACGGAGAGCGCCGCCGGGGATCCATGGACGAGAGGATGGGCCAAGACGAGCAGCTCCAAGGTGATCTCCGATCCTTCGGCGAAGAATTCGATGTGCGCCAGCGCCTCACGGGCCACGTCGACGACGTCGAACTCCTCTTTGGTCGCTTCCGGTTCGCGCGCGAGCATCAGCAGCGTCTCGATCGTCTCGGCCATCCGTGCACTCGCATGTTCGATGCGCACCAAGGCACGGCGCGAACGCTCGGACAGCGCCGCATCTTCGGCGAGAAGCTCCGCCGCCTGACGGATCACGGTAAGCGGCGTGCGCAGCTCGTGGCTTGCGTCGGCGGAAAATTCCCGCTCTCGGGCCAGCAGCTCGGACATGCGCCAGCGATACTCGTCGAGCGCTCGCGCCAGCACCAGCACCTCTTCGTCCAGCCCTTCTTCGGCGAGCCGCACCTCGGCGGCGAGATCGTTCGCCTCGCCCAGGCGCCCGGCGAGCCGGGTGAGCGGCGCGAGCAGCCGGCGTGAAAAGTAGAAACCGAACCACAGCGCGACATAGCCGGAAAAAGCCGCGCCGCCGAGCACGATGAACACGCTCACCCATTCGCGCCGTTCGATGCTGGAGATGTCCTCGAGCACGGCGTAACGCCGCCCGTCGCCGAGGCTCGCCAGCCCGACGATCCAGGCCCGGTGCCCCAGTTCGAATTCATGGATTCCGTCGGCGCGGGAAAAAATGCGATCCGGCACGCCCTCGAGTTCGAACGAGGACAAAACATAGACCTTGGGATGGCGGGGATGCTCGCGCAGGACGTAATGCTCCGGGGTGCTCAAGAGGTGCTGCAACCGCTCCTGCACCGTCGCCTTTACCGCTTCCTCTTCCAGGGTATAGCTCACCCAGAGCATGGCGCCCGACACCAGGGGCCCCAAGGCTACGCCAAGAAAGACGAAGGCGGCGATGAGCCGCAGGCGCAGGCTAGGAGGACGTTTCTGCTTCATCGGGCACGGCCAGCCGGTAGCCCACGTGCGGCACCGTGTGCAGCAAGGGGACGTCGAAGGGACGGTCGATCGCCAGCCGCAGGCGGTGGATGTGGGCGCGCAAGGCGTCACTGTCGGGCGGATCATCCCCCCACAGCAGGGATTCCAGGCGCTCGCGCGGCAGCACGGCGGGTGAGGCACGCATCAGCAGGCGCAGCAATTGATAATCCAAAGGTGCCAGCGCGATCCGGCGCCCCTGTCGCGATACCTGCCGGGTGCGCTCGTCGAGCAGCAGATCTCCCACTTGCAAGCGTTGCTGCTCCAACCCTCCGGCGGCGCGGCGCACTTGCGCACGCAAGCGCGCTTCGAGCTCGCGCAGCGACAGCGGCTTGACGAGGTAATCGTCGGCCCCGGCTTCGAGGCCGAGCACCTTGTCATCGAGCTCACCACGGGCGGTGAGCATGAGGATGGGGGTGGCAAGGCCTTCCTCGCGCAGGCGCCGGCACAGCTCGACGCCGTCGATGCCGGGCAAGCCCAGATCGAGCACGATGGCGTCGAACGCCTTGCTGGCGGCAAAATGCAGGCCGCTGAGGCCATCGCGCGCCAGATCGACGCGGTGTCCTCGCGATTCGAGATAATCTACGATATTACCCGCCAGATCGGGATTGTCTTCGATGAGCAAAACGTCCATGGCGACTCATTATAGGAGAGTTGTCGATCGAGGGCACAGGAGGGCTCCGTTCCCTCGACACCTTCACACCGCGTTGACGTGGCTGCGCCTATCATGGCGCCTCCACGAACGCCTCCCTACGCAGCATGCCCGCTTCCCCGACGATCTTTCCCTGCGGTCCTCTCGAAAAACCATCGCCAGCGGCTGCAGCAGGCCATTCGATCCCTTTTTATGTTTTGACCTGGCTCGCCGGCATCGGTTTGCTCACCTTCGCCTTTCTCTACGCCTTGCCATTCATTCCCATCGACGAGACGCGCTACCTCGGCGTGGCCTGGGAGATGTTCGCCCGCGGCGACTTCCTCGTACCCTATTTGAACGGACACCCCTATCACCACAAGCCGCCGCTGCTCTTCTGGATACTCCACGCAGGCTGGGCCATTTTCGGGGTGAACGACTGGTGGCCGCGGGTGGCGAGCGCCAGCCTCTCCTTTGCCGGAGTGCTCCTCACCGCCCGTCTCGCCCGCCGCCTGTGGCCGGAGACGCCGGCGCTCGGTGGATGGGCCGGTACGATCCTGCTCGGAACGGGACTGTGGGCTGTGTTCACGGCGGCCGTGATGTTCGACACCTTGCTCGCCGCCTGCGTGCTGCTGGCGATGAACGGCCTATGGGATGCCGCTCGAGGCCAGAGACGTGCTTGGCTATGGGTGGGCGCCGGCATCGGTCTGGGCGTACTCGCCAAAGGGCCGGTGGTGCTGCTGCACGTGCTGCCGGCGGCACTGCTGTGGCCCTGGTGGCGGCCGGAAGCGGGGCTGCCCGGTCGCTGGTACCGACGTTTGGCGCTCGCCGCCCTGGGTGGCGCGGCCATCGCCCTCACCTGGGCGGTGCCGGCGGCGATCCGCGGCGGCCCGGAGTATGCCCACATGATCTTCTGGGGGCAAAGCGCCGGGCGCATCGTCGAATCCTTCGCCCACCGCCGCTCTTGGTGGTGGTACCTGCCGCTCTTGCCGCTCCTGCTCGCACCTTGGACGCTGTGGCCGAGCGCCTGGCGTGCGCTCGCGCGTCTGCGCCCCCTGCGCGAGCCGGCGCTGCGTTTTCTCCTGGCGTGGGCAGGAATTTCTTTCCTCGCCTTCTGCGCCATCAGCGGCAAGCAGGCACATTATCTCCTGCCGCTCTTCCCCGCCGTGTCCCTGCTGCTTGCGCGGGCACTCGCCGTGCACGGCGAGCACCCCAGCCGCCTCGATCGCCTGCCTGTTCTGCTGCCGCTCGCGGCGGCCGCCGCCCTCGTCTTCTTGCGCCTGCACCCGCCAGCGCATCTGCCGCCTTTCCTGGCCAACCTTCCTTCCTGGCCAGCGGCGGCGCTTGCCACCCTGGCGATCACCGGTTGGCTCCTGCCTTGGCGCACGCGTTCGGCCTGGCTGCCAACCTTTGCTCTCGGCACGGGGCTCTTCCTCACGATCCTCGCCCTGGGATTGGGCCGGGCCGCCGCCCCCTATTACGACGTACGCCCGGCGAGCCGCTTCATCGCCCAAGCCCAGGCCGAAGGGCGTCCGGTGGCGTTCGTGGGTCAATATCACGATCAATTCCACTTCTACGGCCGTTTGAATCAACCGATCGAGGAAATCTCCTGGTCGGAGCTGCATGTTTGGGCCAAGGAATATCCCGAAGGGATCCTCATCGATACGTTCAAGGGCATGCCGCCCCCCGAGTTCGCGGCGCCCCTCTTGCAGCAACCCTATCGCGGACAAATCCTCTTCATCGCCTCCGCCCGCGAAATCGCGGCGCTTTCCCATCCTTCATCCCCCACCCTTCAACCCAACGACGACGTCGACGACGCGTCGGAGTGAACTTCATGGACCTCTCCATCGTCATTCCTGTACATAATGAACGCGACAACGTCGCCACCCTCGCCGACGAAATCCAAGCCGCGCTCGGCGGCAAGCTCGAGTTCGAGGTGATCTTCGTCGACGACGCGAGCACCGATGACACGTTTGCCGTGCTGCAAGACCTCTGCGCCCAGAAGGGGCCGAACTGGCACGTAGTGCGCCATGAGCGCAATGCCGGTCAGAGCGCGGCGCTGCTCACCGGGGCGCTCGCTGCACAAGGAGCATGGATCGGCACGCTCGACGGCGACGGTCAGAACGATCCGGCCGACCTGTGGCGTTTCTGGACCCTGGTGCAGCAGGAGTCAGACCCACCGGACATGGTCATCGGCCACCGCGTCGATCGCCACGACACGTGGATTCGACGGCTATCCTCGCGCATCGCCAATGCGGTCCGTTCGGCGCTATTGCACGACGGCGTGCCGGACAGCGGCTGCGGCGTAAAGCTCATCCGGCGCGAGCTCTTCCTGCGCCTGCCTTACTTCGACCACTTCCACCGCTTCCTGCCGGCGCTGGTGCGACGCGAAGGAGGACGCGTCGTCTCGATGCCGGTGCATCACCGCCCCAGGCGGCACGGCACGTCGAAATACGGCATCGGCAACCGCCTCTGGGTCGGTCTGGTCGATCTCTTCGGTGTGTGGTGGCTGCTGCACCGTCGCCGCTTGCCCTACCCTTCACGGCACGGAGAACAAAGATGAACCCCGACCTCATCTGGCTCGGCATCGGCCTGACCGGTCAGGCGCTTTTCTCGATGCGTTTTCTCGTCCAGTGGCTCGCGAGCGAACGCCAGCGGCGAAGCGTTATGCCAATAGCATTTTGGTACTTCAGCCTCGCTGGCGGGGCGACGCTGCTTGCCTACGCCATCTATCGCGCCGATCCCGTCTTCATCATCGGCCAGCTCACGGGCCTTTTCATCTACGCCCGCAACCTGCATCTCATCTGGCGCGAGCGCAAGCGTCACGCCCGGGACGGCGCCTCCGAGGTCTCGGCCTGAAGCGCAGCTGATTTCTTCACGAGCGCTCAGCGCCCGACGGTCTTGTCCGCGAAAAGCAGAATGTCGGGTCTAGGCAAACCGATGTAATACCCCTGGGCGTGCGTCACTCCAAGGGCACGCAGGTGCTCAAGCAGGCTCTGGCTCTCGACGAATTCGGCCACCGTCTGGATGCCGAGATCGTGGCACAGGCGGGCGAGGTTGCGCACCAGCGCTTCGTCGGTCTTCGAGTGCTCGATGCCGCGGATGAAGGCACCGTCGATCTTGACGAAATCGAATTCCAGCTCGCGCAGGTAGTGGAAGGAGTTGTAGCCGCTGCCGAAATCGTCGAGGGCGAAACGAAACCCTTTCTTGCGCAAGGTGGAGAGGAAAAGGCGGATCTTCTCCATGTCGGAGATGGCATCGCGCTCCAGCAGTTCGAAGACGATGCGATGAGGGTCGATCTCCCACTGATAACAAAGGCGGGAGGCAAAGGTCAGTACGTTGCGGTTCTGGATCTCCTGCACCGAGAGATTGAGAAAGAGCAGCGGGGCCGAATCGTTTGCCGTCGGCGGCAAACGGCGCAGGGCATCGAGCGCGGCGGCAATCATGCGACGATCGAGCTCCCGGCCCATGCCGTACTTTTCGATGGCGTCGATGAAGCGGGCGGCGGAGACGATCTCGCCATCATCGGCGATGAGACGCGCGAGCACCTCGTAGGCGACGACCCGGCCACTTCCCGTTTCGATGATGGGCTGGAAATAGGGGACGATGCGCCCCTTGCGTAAAGCGGCACGCACGACCTCCGCTTCCTGGCGACGGTGCTGGGCGATGCGCTGCACTTCCTCGCCGCGGTCGATGTCGCTGTAGTGAAAGACGCCGTCCTTGCCCCGTTTCTTCGCTTCATAGGCGGCGAAGTCGAGCCGGGTCATCAGATCGTTTTGATTGGCTCCGTCGGCGGGATAGGTGACGATGCCAATGGAGGCCGTGAGATGGAATTCAAGCTGGGAAGCGTGGACGGGATGCTCGCGCAGACGGTCACGGATGGTACGGGCAAGGCGTTTGGCTTCTTCTTTGCCCGTCTCCGGCAAGAGGATGACGAACTCATCCCCGCCGATACGGCAGATGAGATCGCCCGGCCGCACACAGGTCTTGAGGTGACTTGCGACCTGGCACAAGGCTTCGTCGCCCACGGGATGGCCGAAGGTGTCGTTGACGTCCTTGAAATCGTCGAGATCGACCATCAGCAGAGAGAATTCGTGCTGGTGGCGCTCGCTGCGCGTGATCTCGTACTGCAGCATGGAGAGAAAATGCCGCCGGTTGTAGAGGTTGGTGAGGGGATCGTGCAGCGAATAGTATTCGAGCTCGGCGAGCGACTGCCCCAACGCGCGGCTGGAGCCGACCACGATGACGACGATCGCCAGAAGCGAGCGGATCACTGCCTCTTCCTGCGGCGAGAGCTTCTCATGCACGCCGAAGGCCGCCCCGAGGATGCCGGCGAGCTTGGTGTGCCGCTCCGGCACCCGCTCGGTGATCAACATCATCGATTCAACCGGCTTCGCCTCGGCGGGTTGGGTCGTGAGGAAATGCTCTTCGATGTCAAACGCCGCATCGGGAGGCTGACCCAGGGAAGCGAGGACGTGCTGCGAGACGCGATGCAAGAGCTGCTCTCGCATGGCCGATTCCAGCGCCGCAGGGTGGAAGACCTTGAGCGTCAGCCCGTGCTTCTCGGCAAAAGCGACGAAGAACGCATCGAACGGAAAGATCTGGTAAAAATCGGTGAGGATCTCCTTGAGGAACTCCATCCATTGGGAGATGCGCTCGTAGGAAAAGATGATGCGTTCGAGCACGGCGCGCTGCCGGTCGATGAGCTCCTTCTCCACCAGGGTCTGGGTGAGTTCGGCGCTGGCTGCTTCAAAGTGGTGCAGCAAGGAGACGATGGCCTCGGTCTGGGCCCGCCCATCCTGGTCGAGGAGCTCGTGGAGCAGACCGACCATACGGTCGAGGCGGGCAAGCTGGGAGCGGGGAGATTCCGCCTCGGCCGTTCCTTCGGCCGGCGGATGCTCGAGCGTCGCCGCCAGACGGCGATGGGCGCGCTCGAGTGCAGCCGCCATGGCCGAAAACCCGAGACGGAAACGGGTCTCATGCTCGAGGATACCGGTGATCGCTCGCAGGCTATCGCGCCGCAGACGCAAGAGATCGGGGGGAATGAAACGGTTCATCGCCGAAACACTCCCCCGGGCTGCAGGAGATCGACGCCGCATTCGAGCCCCTCGAGCCAGCCGAGGAACTGGCCAACGGCAGCGCCGCGATAGACCGGCCCGTGCTGTGGCGCCAGCAGCTCGACCGGCCGCTCGCCCAAGGTTTCCCTCCACGCTTTGATGGCGCGGTTGCTCGCCATGTAGCGGCGATGGAACCCCTCGATGCGGGGCAGATGCGGCGCCAGATCCTCGATGAAGGTCTGCGTCTCGGCACCGCTCAGTTCCGAAGCCCCCACGTCGCCGGAAAAGAGGATCTTCGCCCGCGGATCGTAGACCTGGAAGTTGCCCTCGGAATGCAGGAAGTGCGCCGGAATCAGGTCGAGAACGGCGGAGGTTCCAAGATCGATCTGGGCGCCGGTATCGGGGATGGCGACGATACGATCGGTGTTCGGAAGGCCATAATGAGGGATGAAACGCGTCCACAGGCGCGAGATGAGCACGGTGGCGCGCGTGAGTTCGAGCCAGGAGGCAAGGCCGCCCACGATGTCCGGGTCTTGGTGCGACAAGACGATGTAGCGGATCTGCTCCGGCTCGCAGTAGGCGAGCATGGCATCGAGCACGTCGGGCATCACCCCGAAGCCGCCGGGATCGAGCAGGACGCCGAACTCCTGATGCAGGATGAGGAACTGGTTGGAGTGGATGCCGCCCTCATCGAGCTCCTCGCTTTCGTTGAGCAGCACGCACAGATGGGCATCGTCCCGGTAGAGCTCTACGTTGTGCATGGATGTTCCGCCTCCACTGGCCCGGCGGGCGCCTGGGCGGCATCGCCGAAGAAAAGGGGCTGATGGCACCGCAGGTGCGCCCGCAAACGTTGCAATGATAACAAATCTCCTTTCTCTGCACCCTTCTTCCTTCCTGTTAAAATGAGATTCCCTTTCGCAGCACGGCAAACGATGCGACCCTACCTCGATCTCCTGCGCCACATCCTGGAGCACGGCACCCGCAAGGCGGACCGCACCGGAACCGGCACCCTGTCGGTCTTCGGCTGGCAGATGCGCTTCGATCTGCGCCAAGGCTTTCCGCTGCTCACCACCAAGAAACTGCACGTCAAATCGATCATCCACGAACTGCTGTGGTTTCTGCGCGGCGACACCAACGTGGCGTACCTGCGCGAGCACGGCGTGACGATCTGGGACGAGTGGGCCGACGAGCACGGCGAGCTGGGGCCGGTCTATGGCAAGCAATGGCGGCGCTGGGAGGCGCCGGACGGTCGCAGCATCGACCAGATCGCCCGCCTCGTCGAAGGGCTGAAGACGAATCCGGATTCGCGCCGCCACCTGGTCGTGGCCTGGAATCCGGCCGAGGTGGACCAGATGGCGCTACCGCCCTGCCACGCGCTCTTCCAGTTCTACGTCGCCGAGGGCAGGCTCTCCTGCCAGCTCTACCAGCGCAGCGCCGACGTCTTTCTCGGCGTGCCGTTCAACATCGCCTCCTATGCGCTGCTCACCCTGATGGTGGCCCAGATCTGCGGCTATGAGGCGCACGAGTTCATCTGGACGGGGGGAGATTGCCATCTCTACCTCAACCACCTGGAGCAGGCCCGGCTGCAGCTTGGCCGCGAGCCGCGGCCGCTACCCAAGATGAAGCTCAACCCGGAAGTGACCGATCTCTTCGCTTTCCGCTACGAGGATTTCACGCTGGAAGGCTACGATCCGCACCCCCACATCCCGGCACCGGTGGCGGTATGAGCGAGTGGGTGATCGTCGCCGCGGTGGCGCGAAATGGCGTGATCGGTCGCGGCGGGGCGCTGCCGTGGCGGCTGAAATCCGACTTGCGGCACTTCCGCCGACTTACCACCGGGCACGCGGTGCTCATGGGGCGCAAGACCTGGGAATCGCTCGGCCGGTCGCTGCCCCATCGCCGCAACGTGGTGGTGAGCCACGATCCCTCTTTCACGGCCCCCGGCGCGGAAGTCTATCCCTCGCTCGAAGCCGCGCGGGCGGCGCTCGAGGCTGAGCCGGTGGTCTTCGTGATCGGCGGAGCGCAGATCTATCGCCAGACACTGCCGTTTGCCGATCGCCTGGTGATCACAGAAGTGGACGCCGAGCCTCAGGGGGATGCGTTCTTCCCTGAATGGGACCGGAGGCGCTTCGCCGAAGTCGGCCGCGAACGCCCCGAGGCGGATCCTGACGACGAATACCCTTACCAGATCGTCACCTACCGCCACAGCGACGCTTAGCGCCCCGAATCCGTCGGTAGTCCAATTTCCCGCTGGACGAGAAGGAACCCGCGCAAGGTCTCCTCGAAACGCTCGATCGGCACGGGTCGCGCGAAATAATAACCCTGGTAGGCGGGGCATCCTAGCTCGGCCAGGAACTTCCATTGCTCGGGCGTCTCCACCCCCTCGGCGATCACCTCCAGCCCCAGGCTGTGGGCGAGCGCCACGATGGTGCGTGCGATGGCCGCATCGTTGGAGTCGGTGAGCACGTCGCGCACGAAGGACTGATCGATCTTCAACTCGTCGAGCGGCAGGCGCTTGAGGTAGGTGAGCGAGGAATACCCCGTGCCGAAGTCGTCCAGGGCGAAGCCAATGCCTTTCTGTTTGAGAAGACGCATCTTCTCGATGACGCCAGCAATGTCGGAGGCCAAGGTGCTCTCGGTGAGCTCCAGTTTGAGGCGGCGCGGATCCGCACCGCTCTTTTCGACCACCTCCAGCACCTGATCGACGAAATCCGGCTGATAGATCTGGCGGGCGCTGACGTTGACCGAGAGGGTCAGCTGGGCCGTCTCCGGCGTGCTTGCCCAAGAAACCAGCTGCCGGCAGGCCGTCTCCAGCACCCAGCGCCCGAGAGGGACGATGAGGCCGGTTTCCTCGGCAAGCGGAATGAACTCGGCCGGCGAGATCATGCCGCGCTCGGGATGCGGCCAGCGGATGAGCGCCTCGGCGCCCACGGCCTGATGGGGGCCACGCACCTGCAGCTGGTAATACAGGACGAACTGGCCGGCCTCGATCGCCTGCTCCAGATCCCGCTCGAGCTCGGCGCGGTGACGCACGGCGCGCGCCATCTCTTCATCGAAGAAACACAAGCGGTTACGGCCGCTGGCCTTTGCGTGGTACATCGCCAGTTCGGCGCGCTTGAGGAGCTCGTCGAGCCCGACCTGCGCCCCGTGAAACAGGGCGGCGCCGCAGCTGGCGGTGGTGCGCATCTGCGCGTGTCCGATGCGACAGGGTTGAACGAGCAAGGTGCGCAAGCGTTCGAAGAGCGCCTCGATGCGGCCTCTGGCCTCGGCTTCGTCCTCGTCGAGCCCGGTAAGGACGACGAGGAACTCATCGCCACCGGCACGCGCGACTTGCGCTTCGCCTCCCAATCCATCGCGCAAACGCTCGGCCACCTCGCGCAACAGCTCGTCGCCGGCTTCGTGGCCCAAGGTCTCGTTGAGCGTTTTGAAGTCGTCGAGATCGAAGAGCAGCAGCGCCCCATGACTTCCGCCATCGTTGCTCAGAACCTCCCGGAGGTATTCGAGAATGGCTACTCGGTTCGGCAAGCCGGTGAGCTGGTCATAGAAAGCGAGCTGGCGGATACGCGCCTGCGCCTGCTTCTGTTCGGCGATGGTGGCGGCGAGCTTTTCCGTCATCGAATTGATGCCCTGCTGCAAGTCGCCCAATTCGTCGGTGGCGGTGATGGAGATGCGCATCTCCAGGGCTCCGTCCTCGATCTGCTTGAGCGCGCGCAGGGTATGCTGCACCCGGCGCGTGATGAGGCGGTGCGCCACGAAGACGATGGCAAACGACGTGAAGAGGAGGAAGGCCAAAGACAGCGCCGCGCCCCAGGCAATCACCTCACGGGTGGCGGCACGCAGCTCGGCGGTGTCGAAGGTGAGCACCACGGTATAGAGAGGAGCGGAGGACTCCGGCCCTCGCACGTGCAAGACGGCGGTGAGCCGTTCGGGCGCGAAGAATGCTTCGAACTCTGGCCGCACGGAGGCATTCAACCAGGAAGGGTCGAATCCTGGCACTTCATCGGCTTTTTTTCCCAACAGCAGGGGGTCGCTTGCGACGATCACCCGGCCGCTGCCGCCCAAGACGAATCCTCCCTGGTAGCCGAGGCCGATCAGATCGGACATGAGGCAAGGGGTGGCCACCGCGTTGAGCGGCAGGTTTTCTTCCTGCAGCATGCGGCCGACGCGCTGCAGCTGCGTCTCGATGCGCCGCTCCATCAGGGTGCGCGAGCGGTCGAGATACACGGCCGTGAGCGCTCCGAAGGCGAGCGCCTCGATCGCCAGGACCAGCCAGGCGATGCGGGCGATGAGACCGAAGCGGGGACGGTGCATGCCTGGCCTCTCAAGGCGTATAGGAAGGAGTTTCCTCGAAGGATTCGAGGCGGGTGGCGTCTTCCCCCTCGTAGCGTGCCTCCTCGGGGCTCAGGTGCCCGAGGATTTTGATGCCGGCAGCGGGGTTGGCGGGATCATGGCGCCAGGTGGCGGTATAGACGGATTGCTGCAGGTGATGGCTTGCCGGATCCAGGTAGGCGTCGTCGTGCTGCATGCGCTCGCGCGCGCTCCAGCGCATCGTCTCGAGCGTGCGGATCACGGCATGGTTGTGCGTCGTACCGGCGCGTTCGATCGCCTGCAGCAGCGCCCGCATGGCCAGATAGGCGGCGTGCGTCACGTCGCCGGGATAATCGAGCACCGTGTTGCCGTAGCGCTGCCGGTAGCGTGCCACGAACTCGGCCGTGCCGGGCGTGTCGAGGTTCCACGCCCAGGTGGTGCCGAAGAGCGGCCGCGGCGTACCGGGCGCCGGATAGAGTTCTTCCCAATCGACCTCCCCCACCACCCACGACTGCCGCTCGAAGAGCGCGGGGTCGATCTGGGCGAAGAGCCGGATCTGGTTGTTGCCGCTCAGGTTCACGGCGACGACGTCGATGTCCATGGCGGCGATGCGCGCGGCAAGCCCCGCCGGATCGGGCAGCGAGACGGGCACGACGACCTCCTCGACCACGCTGCCACCGTAGCGCTCGATGTAGCCGCGCGAGGCCGCCGCGTTGCTGTGCCCCCAGACGTTGTCCTCGGTGAGCAGGATGGCGCGCTTGCGCGGATGCCGATCGAGGGCGTATTTCAGGAGCGCCTTGTTGAAGTTGGCTCCGTTGGCGTCGAACACGAACTTGGTGCGATGTGCGTTCTCCACCGCCTCCGAGGGCGAGGAGGAGTTGGTGTTGATGAAGATCACGCCGTATTTCTGACATACCGCCGACATGGCAGCGGCCACGCCCGAGTCGATCGCCCCGACCATGAAGGCGATGTGGTTCTGTGTGATGAGCGACTCGGCGATCTTGGCCGCCTGCGCCGGATCGGTGGTGGCGTTGCGTGTGAGCAGAACCAGGTCTCGCCCCAGGATTTTGCCGCCGAAATCCTCGATCGCCATCTCCACGCCGCGCCGGTCGGCCTCGGCGTGTAGGGCGAAACGGCCCGTGGTGGGCATCACGTGGGCGATGAGCAGCGGCGGCAGGGTCTGGGCGAAGGAGATGCTGCTCAGGAAAAGGAAGGGTAGAAAGCAGGCCCCTGCCTTGCGCCAAGAACAAGAAGAGCGGAAATGCCCCAGGCGCAGCAGGCAAAAGACGAAAAACCTCGCCGCCGCTGGCAGATACCTTCCGAAACGCTGCATGTCGCCCCCCTTTGTCGTCGCTAGCGTGTACGGCGGCGCGCCGCGTTCAGCCGCTACGAACGCACGCAGTCGACATGATAGTTCCCTTCAGAGTCCTTGACCAGACCATGGATATCGGTCTCGAAACCGGGAAAGCGCCGGTTGAAGTCGCGGGCGAACTGGAGATAGCGCACGATGGTGGCGTTGAAGCGCTCGCCGGGGATCAGCAACGGAATACCGGGAGGATAAGGCGTGACGAGCATGGCGGTGATCCGGCCTTCGAGCTCGTCGATGGGGACGCGGTCGATCTTGCGGTGCGCCATCATGGCGAAGGCGTCGGACGGGCGCATCGCCGGCACCATCTCGGAGGTGTACATCTCGGTGGTGAGCCTAGCCACGTCGTGCGCCTTGTAGAAGGCGTGGATGCGCTGGCACAGGTCGCGCAGCCCCCAGTCCTCGTACTGCGGGTGTTTGGCGACGAATTCGGGCATCACCCGCCACAGCTTGCGGTTGCCGTCGTAGTCGTCCTTGAACTGCTGCAGCTCGGTGACCATGGTATTCCAGCGGCCCTTGGTGATGCCGATGGTAAACATGATGAAAAAAGAATAAAGGCCCGTTTTCTCGACCACGATGCCGTGCTCGGCAAGGTAACGCGTCACCACGCCGGCCGGAATGCCCCATTCGTCGAATTCGCCTTCGACGTCCAGCCCCGGGGTAATGATGGTGGCCTTGATCGGATCGAGGATGTTGAACCCTTCGGCCACGGCGCCGAAGCCGTGCCAGCGGTCGTTGGGGCGCAGCAGCCAGTCTTCGCGCTGGCCCACCCCTTCTTCGGCGAGGTAATCCGGACCCCACACCTTGAACCACCAATCCCCGAGTTCGGCTTCCACGTCGCGCATGGCGCGGCGGAATTCCGCCGCTTCCATGAGGGATTCCTCCACGAGCGCCGTGCCGCCGGGCGGCTCCATCATGGCGGCAGCGATGTCGCACGAGGCGATGATGGCGTACTGGGGCGAGGTGGAGGAGTGCATGAGGTAGGATTCGTTGAACACGTCGCGGTCGAGCTTGCGCGTGCGCGATTCCTGCACCAGGATCTGCGAGGCTTGGGACAAGCCCGCGAGCAGCTTGTGCGTCGATTGAGTGGAAAAGATGAGCGAGTGCTCGCAACGCGGGCGATCCTCGCCGATGGCGTGATAGTCGCCATAGAAATCGTGGAAGGCGGCGTGCGGCAGCCAGGCCTCGTCGAAGTGCAGCGTGTCGATGTAGCCGTCGAGCTTCTGCTTGATGGTCTCGACGTTGTAGGCAATGCCGTCGTAGGTCGACTGCGTGATCGTCAGGATGCGCGGCGTGCGGCTGTTGGCCTGATCGATGAAGGGGTGCGCATCGATCTTGGCTTGGATCGAGGCCGGTTCGAACTCTTCGAGCGGAATCGGGCCGATGATGCCGTAGTGGTTGCGCGTGGGCGGCAGGAAGACGGGAATCGCCCCTGTCATGATGATGGCGTGGAGGATCGACTTGTGGCAGTTGCGGTCGACCACCACGATGTCGTTGGGTGCCACCGTGGAGTGCCACACCATCTTGTTCGAGGTGGAGGTGCCGTTGGTGACGAAATAAAGGTGGTCGCAGTGGAAGATGCGCGCGGCGTTGCGCTCGGAGGCCGCCACCGGTCCGGTGTGATCGAGCAACTGCCCGAGTTCCTCGACGGCGTTGCAGACGTCGGCGCGCAACAGGTTCTCGCCGAAGAACTGGTGGAACATCTGTCCCACCGGGCTCTTCAAGAAAGCCACCCCCCCCGAGTGCCCAGGGCAGTGCCAGGAGTAGGAGCCGTCGGCGGCGTAATGGGTGAGCGCGCGGAAGAAGGGCGGCGGCAGGCTCTCCAGGTAATTGCGCGCCTCGCGCACGACATAGCGGGCGATGAACTCGGGCGTGTCCTCGAACATGTGGATGAAGCCGTGCATCTCGCGCAGCACGTCGTTGGGGATATGGCGGCTGGTGCGCGTCTCGCCATAGAGGAAAATGGGGATGTCGTGGTTGCGAAAGCGCACGGCGCGCACGAAGCCGCGCAGCCGGGCGATGGCGCGTGCGGCATCTTCCGGCGCCTGGAATTCCTCGTCGTCGATCGACAGCAGGAACGCGGAGGCGCGGCTCTGCTGCTGGGCGAACGAGGAGAAATCGGCAATGCTGGTCACGCCGAGCACTTCCATGCCTTCGGCTTCGATCGCCTTGGCCAGCACCCGGATGCCCAGGCCGCTCGCATTCTCGGAGCGGAAGTCTTCGTCGATGATGACAATAGGGAAATGGAAGCGCATGGGACCCGCCCTCGCAGCAAGAAACGGCATGGATCGAAGACCGGGAGGCGACTCAGAGACGCGGCAACGTCACGCCACGCTGGCCGAGATATTTGCCGCCGCGGTCGCGGTAGGAGGTTTCACAGACTTCGTCGGACTCGAAGAAGATCATCTGCGCCACGCCTTCGTTGGCGTAGATTTTTGCTGGCAGCGGCGTGGTGTTGGAAAATTCCAGCGTCACGTAGCCTTCCCATTCCGGTTCGAGCGGCGTGACATTGACGATGATGCCGCAGCGCGCGTAGGTGCTCTTGCCCAGGCAGACGGTAAGGACGTTCCTGGGAATGCGGAAGTATTCCACCGTACGGGCGAGCGCAAAGGAGTTGGGCGGGATGATGCAGACTTCGCCCTTAAAATCGACGAAACTGCGCTCGTCGAAGGCCTTGGGGTCGACGATGGTGGAATTGATATTGGTGAAGATCTTGAATTCGTCGGCGCAGCGCACGTCGTAGCCGTAGCTGGAAGTGCCGTAGGAGACGATCTTGCCGCGCTCGGTCTGGCGCACGAGCTCGGGCGCGAAGGGTTCGATCATGCCATGCTCTTGCGCCATGCGCCGTATCCAGCGATCCGATTTGATGCTCATCGTACTCCCGTTCGTGGCCTGGGTCGAAAACGGCGCGACCGGCAACCCTGCGCGCCCAGAATTGCCGCGAAGTGTACGCCAAAACTCAGCGGTTTTGCACCACGACGGTAGGGAATTTGTGGCTGAGATCGCGCGGCGCGCGCGCGAGCGCCAGCGCCACACGGCGGGCGATGTCGCGGTAGCGGGCGGCGATGGGCCCTTCCGGCTCGGCCACGACGGTGGGCGTTCCCGAGTCGGTTTCCTTGCGGATGCGGATGTCGAGCGGCAGCGCGCCCAGGAAAGGCAGGCCGTATTCCTGGGCCATCTTCTCGCCGCCGCCGCTGCCGAAAATGGGCTCGGCATGACCGCAGTTCGAGCAGACGTGGATGCTCATGTTCTCGACGAGCCCGAGGACCGGGACATTGACCTTCTGGAACATCTTCACCGCCTTGCGCGCGTCGAGCAGCGCGATGTCCTGCGGGGTGGTGACGATGAGCGCGCCGGTGAGCGGCGCCTTCTGCGACAGGGTGAGCTGGATGTCGCCCGTGCCCGGCGGCAGGTCGACGACGAGATAGTCGAGCTCGTGCCAGTTCGTCTGGGTGAGCAGCTGCAGCAGCGCCTGGGAGGCCATGGGCCCGCGCCAGATCATGGGCGTTTCGGGATCGACGAGAAAGCCGATGGAATTGACCTGCAGGCCGTGGGCCATGAGCGGTTCCATGCTCTTGCCGTCGGTCGATTCCGGCGGCTGATGCCCCAGACCCAGCATCTGGGGAATCGAGGGACCGTAGATGTCGGCATCGAGCACGCCCACGCGCGCCCCTTCGGCCAGAAGCGCCAAGGCGAGGTTCACCGCCGTGGTGCTCTTGCCTACCCCGCCCTTGCCGGAAGCCACCGCGATCACGTTGGCCACGCCGGGCAGAGGTTGCGTGCCGGGCGGAATCTTGTGGATCTCGATGCGGGAGAAAAGCTCGACCTGCACCGACGCCACCCCGGGCAGCCGGCTGAGCGCCTGCGTCACCGCCTCGCGTACCGCCTCGCCCATCGTCGCCACGGGGTAATCCAGAGCAAGCCGCACGCGCACCGTGCCGCCTTCGGTCTCTAGCCCCGCGATCGCCCTTTTACCCAAGGAGGTTCCAAGGTTGGGATCGGTCAGGGCCGCGAGGGCGTCGCGGATCGCATCGGGGGAAAGGCTCATCTCGGGACTCCAACAGGGTTCGGGTATCATTGCTGCGGGTTTGCCCCGATCTTACTGCAAAGCGCAGGATGGCAAACCCGCCGCCCTTCAGGGTTTCCGTCAGGTCCGAGGATGAGTCCAGACATCGACCATTGCCGCGAGCGTCTCGAGCGCCGTCCCGATGCCCGCTACTACAGCCTTCTGCTGCTGCGTGGCCCGAGGCAGGAGGCGCTCTTCGTGCTCTATGCGCTCATCGACGCGCTGGAAGACGCCGTGCGTTCCTGCCGCGAGCCTGAAGTAGCGCTCACCACCCTTTCCTGGTGGGCGAACGAAGTCGCAGCCGCCTTCTCTGGAACGCCGACCCACCCCATTACGCGGGCGTTGCGCCTCGTGCTGGCGGATCTCCCCTGGGAACGGGCTTTCTTCGACGAACTGGTGCTCGCGGCGCGTCTGCGGGCGGCGACGATGCGCTGTGCTTCCAGCGCCGAGCTGCAGCAATTGACCTATCGCTTGGGGGCGGTGCCGGCGCTGCTGACGGTGCGCGCCCTGGGAGGCTTGGAGCGTGAGGCCCAGCAGGCGGCGCAGGAATTGGGCATGGGGCTCGCGCTTGCCGAGCTGCTGCTGGGCGTTGGGGCGGACGCACGCACCGGGCGCATCCTATTGCCGGTGGATCAGCTGCAGCGCCACGGCGTGCCCGCCGCGCAGATCCTCGAAGGGCGCTGGAGCGAAGCCTTCGCGGCGCTGATGCGGGCCCAGGCCGAGCGGGTGCGGCACCACTTCCGGGCCGCCGACGAGGCGGCCACCGCCCAGATGCGCCAGGCACTGCGTCCCCTGATGGCGCGCCGCACGGTGACCGAAGCCCTGCTCGCCGAAGCCGAGGAGATTGATTACCGCCTGCTCGATCGTCGTCTCGAACTGCCGCCGCTGCGGCAGCTGTGGCTGACCTGGCGCGGCTGGCGGAGGAAACCCGGCCGATGAGGGTGGCGATCGTCGGCGCCGGGGTGGCGGGGTTGGTGTGCGCCCTGCGGCTGGCGGAAGCCGGAGTCCGGGTGGCGGTATTCGAGCGCTCGCCAAGGCTGGGCACGGGCATCTCCTGTCTGAGCGCGGAAATTTTGCCCCTGTGGGGGGCGAGCCCACACCTTTTTGCCTGCGCCCGCCGCCTGGGCCTGTCGCCGCGCCACCTGAAAACGTCGACGCCAGGATGGACGG
>NZ_JSYB01000015.1:0-22189 GCF_054823945.1 Tepidiphilus sp. HLB4
CCGCCTCACGCTGCGGCTGTCTTCCGGCGAAGACGTCTTCGCTTTGGCAGAGGAGGCTCCGCTTCCGAGCGAGACGGTGGGGGTGGCGGTGCGTCGGGGGAATTTCCGCGCCTTCGCCGGATAAAAAAACGCCCGCACGGGGCGGGCGTGAACTCCATCGAGATGGAGAGGGAGGGAGACAAGATTCGGTCAGGCGGCGCGGCTGCGCTCGAGTATTTTTTCGCTGGCGCGCAGCAGATCGCTGGCCGCGCGCAGGGGCATGGTCATGAGGCGATGCTGCAAGCGCAGCCAGCTGGTGATCGGGTGCAGGCGCTGCGACTCGGCTTCGGCGAGTCGATGGAATTCGTTCCAGGCGGTTTGCCAGTAGAGAGAGGAGCCGATCCAGCCGGTGGCCAGCGTGGCGCGGCGCACGGCTTCAGCCCACAGCGCCTGGGCGCGCTCTTCGGGCAGGCCATATTGCTTGGCAAACCAGGGCAGGAGTTTGGGTGCTTTCATCGCTCGTTCCTTGCCGCTTCGTGGGCGGCGATTCCGTTTCGCAGCATGTTGTGCCGCAACACACGCTCGCATTATCGTGATCCGGGCGGGAAAATGCAAGTCCGACTTACTTTTTGTTGCACCCGCGCAACGTCTTGCATCCATGGCCGCCCAAATTTCAATCGGGTTTTTTTACGAGACGTCTCGTTCGATGTTGCGGTGCAACAAAAGTTCCCTGCCGCCGTCCTTCGTCGAGGAAGGTTACAATCGGGGCCGGGAGAAAACGCCGGCACGGAGCCGGAGGACGCACGATGCACGAGGTCTTGCAGGGACTCAATCCAGAACAGCGCGCGGCGGTGACCCTGCCGCCGCAGCACGCCCTCATCCTGGCCGGTGCTGGCTCGGGAAAAACCCGGGTGCTCACGAGCCGCATCGCCTGGCTGCTGGAGACGGGCGAGGCGGGGCCGCACGAGATCATGGCGGTGACCTTCACCAACAAAGCGGCGCGCGAGATGGCCTCGCGCCTGGCGGGGCTCTTGCCCGAAGCGCTGCGCCCGGGCTTGCGCCGCATGTGGGTGGGGACCTTCCATGCGCTGGCGAACCGCCTGCTGCGCATCCATCACCAGGCCGCGGGCCTGCCGCAGATGTTCCAGATCCTGGATACGGCCGACCAGCTCTCGGCCATCAAGCGCCTGCTCAAGCGGCTCAACGTCTCCGAGCAGAGCGCTCCGCCACGCGAGCTGCTTTCCTTCATCAACGCGCACAAGGAGCAGGGGCTGCGCCCGGACAAGGTGGCGGCCGAGTCGCGCCGCGCTGAGCGGTTTCTGCCGCTGTGGCAGGAGTACGAGGCGCAGTGCCAGCGCGAGGGGGTGGTGGATTTCGCCGAGTTGCTCCTGCGCAGCGACGAGCTGCTCGCGCGCGACGAGGCGCTGCGGGCGCATTACCGCGCGCGCTTCCGGCACGTGCTGGTCGACGAATTCCAGGACACGAACGCGCTGCAATACCGCTGGCTGCAGCGCTTCGCCGCCGATCCGGTCACGGGCGAAGCCGGGGCCTTCCTCTTTTGCGTGGGCGACGACGACCAGTCTATCTACGGCTTTCGCGGGGCGCTCGCGCGCAACCTGATGCGCTTCGAGCAGGAATTCCGCGTGCAGGCGGTGATCCGCCTGGAGCGCAACTACCGCTCGCACGGCAACATCCTTGCGGCGGCCAACGCCATCATCGCCCACAACCGCGAGCGTCTGGGCAAGAACCTGTGGACCGAGGCGGGCGAGGGCGAGCCGATCCGCGTGTTTCAGGCACCCGACGACGGCGCCGAGGCCCGTTTCGTGGCCGAGGAGATCGGCAATCTGCTGCGCGAGGGCGTCTCGGCGGATGAAATCGCCGTGCTCTACCGGGCGAACGCCCAGTCGCGCGCGCTGGAGCATGCCCTGCTCGCGGCCGGCATTCCCTATCGAGTTCATGGTGGGCAGCGCTTCTTCGACCGCGCCGAAATCAAGCACGCGCTCGCCTACCTGCGGCTGCTCTTGCTGCCCGACGACGAGACGGCCTTCCTGCGGGTGGTGAATTTTCCGCCACGCGGCATCGGGGCGCGCACGCTGGAGGCTCTGGCGGCGCAGCGTGACGGGCAGACCGACATCAGCGCGGCGGCCACGCGCCTCGCCGGCCGGCCGGGTGCGGCCTTGCAAGGATTCCTGCAACTCATCGAACGCCTGCGCGAGCAGACGCGCGAGGTGCCACTGCCGGAACTCGTCGAGCGGGTGATCGCCGGTTCGGGGCTGCGCACGCACTACGCCGCCGAGCGCGACGGGGGCGACCGGCTGGAGAACCTCGACGAACTGGTGAGCGCGGCAAGCGACTTCGTCGCCCAGATGGCGAGCGAGGGGATCGAGGCGCAGGGACACGAGATGCTCGCCCTCTTCCTGCAGCATGCCGCGCTCGAATCCGGCGAACAGCAGGCCGAGGCGGGGCAGACGGCGGTGCAGCTGATGACGGTGCACGCCTCCAAGGGGCTGGAATTCGACGTCGTCTTCCTCACCGGGCTGGAGGAAGGGCTCTTCCCGCACCAGAACAGCCTCTACGCCGACGGCGGGGTGGAAGAAGAGCGGCGCTTGATGTACGTGGCGGTCACCCGCGCGAAGAAGCGACTCTATCTCTCCTGGTCCGACATTCGCATGCTGCACGGGCAGACCGAATACCATCAGCCTTCGCGCTTCCTCGAAGAGATTCCGCCGGAGCTGTTGTTGTGGCTCAACGCCAAGCGACGGGAACGGAAAGGAGGCGATTTGGCGCCCTCGCGCGTGACCGCCGTACCGCAGTCCTCGGGCGGGGCAGGCAACGGCTGGCGCAGCGGCGAGCGCGTGCGCCATCCCAAGTTCGGCGAAGGGGTGATTCTGGCGGTGGAAGGGGCCGGGGCGCACGCGCAGGCGAGCGTGAAGTTTGGCCCCGAAGTAGGCGTCAAGCGGCTGCTGCTGTCGGTGGCGCCGCTCGAGCGGCTCTAGCCGGCGGTGCGCGCCTCAATCGCCTCGAAGAGGGCGGCGAATTCCTGCGCCAGGCGGTGCCCCGGTTCGAGCGCGGCGAGCGGCAGGCTCTTCTGGTGCGATTCCTTCACCTTGACCGAGCTCGACAGATACGGTTCGAGCACCGGCAGCCCCTGGTCGATGAGCGCTTCCACCGCCTGGCGCGGCAAGGTGGCGCGGCTCTGGAACTGGTTGACCACGATGCCTGCCAGTTGCAGCTCCGGGTTGTGGTCGGCGCGGACCTCTTCGAGCGTGTCGAGGAGCTGCAGGAGCGCCCGGCGGGCGAATTCGTCGCAGTCGTAGGGGATGAGGCACCAGCGCGCGGCGATGAGCGCCGAGCGGGTGTAGAAGTTGAGCGCCGGGGGCGTGTCGATATAGATGCGGTCGAACTGCGCCGCGAGCTCGCGCAGGGCCTCGCGCAGCTTGAAGATTTTGTAGCGGGATTCGAGTTTGCCCTGCAGCTCTTCGAGCGCCCCGTGCCCCGCCAGCAGGGCGAGGTTCTCGTGCGCCGTGGGTAGGACGAATTCCTCGGTGCGCCGCGGGTTGAGCTTGAAGTTGAGCGTCTGGTCGAAAAACTCGGCGAGCGTCGGTTCGGCGCTCTCGGCCGCCTCGCCCAGCAGGTAGCGCGTGGTGTTGGCCTGCGGGTCGAGATCGACCACCAAGGTGCGCAGCCCGCGCCGGGCGGCGATGGCGGCAAGATTGACGGTGATGGTGGATTTCCCCACCCCGCCTTTCTGGTTGAAGACGACGGTGATCATGACGCAAGGCTCCGAAGGTCGGCCGACGGCTGCATTGTGGCAGAAAACGTCCTGTTTCTCCAGGCGAGGGGGCGCTCAGGCCGAACCGAGCGGACGGCGGGTGGCGGTGCGCAAGTGGGTGGTGCCGAGCGCGTCGTAGGTGGTGAGGCGCTCTTGGGCGCCGAGGAGCACGTCGAGCGCCTGCTGATTGACTGCCAGCCGCTCGCGGATGAAGGTGCCGTTTTCGAGGTTGGCGCGGCGGCAGCGCTCGGCAAGCGCCCGGATGCGTTCCCACGCCGGAGCGAGCGAAGGCTCCTGCATCCATTCCTGCAGCGCGGCGGCGGCTTCCTCGTCCGTCTTGCCGGTGCTTTTTGCCGCGAGCAGCAGTTTTTGCCGGCTGCAGTTCTGCAGTGTTTCCGCCACGCGGTTCTTCTCTTCGACGGCGGCGGCGATCGCTTCGGCCTCGCCGGCGAGCAGCGCCCGACGCTCTTCCTCGAGCACCGCAAGGAAGCGTTCGAGCGCGCGCTCTTCCTGCGCGAGCAGCTGCGACAGCAAGGCGAGGACGGCGGGCGGCAGGTGCATCATCCCTCACGCGAGAGCAGGTCGCGCATTTCGGAGAGCAGCCCCTCGGCGATGCGCTCGGCGTCGACGCGGAAACGCCCGTCGCGGATCGCCTGCGAGAGTTCCTGCACCCGGGCCGAATCGATCTCCGGCGTGCTTTCCATGGCGCTTTCCCCTTGCGCGAGCAGGTTGGCCAGGCGCGAGACGGCGACCGTTTCGTTGCCGGCGGCTGCCTCGCTCGCCGGGGCGTCGGGCAGCTTCTTGCCGTTCGTGGCAGGCGGGCGCAGGGATTCGGCGCCGCCCGTCGCCGGCGGGGTCGGGGTACCGATTTTCATGGCCAATCCTCATTCGTCCAATGGCATCTTGAATGGGATTACGGCAGGTATGAGCGGAAACTTTAGCATTTTTCAGGGGTTGATGAGGACCGAGCCGTCGGCCTGCGCCTGCCCCGAGACGACGCGGCCGCCTTCGAGCCGCACCCGCACCGTTTCGCCCGGCGCGGCGCGATTGAGCGCCTTGCCGCGATTCTCCACCACGAAGCCCGGCCCAGCGACGCGCACTGCCACCTCCATGCCCGGCGAGACGACGTCGGGCAGCACCAACTGGCTCTGACGCAGGGGTTGGCCAGCTGCCATGCTGCCGCGCAGACGCGCCCCGACCACGCGGGAGGCATCGAGTACCACGTCTTCCGGCAGCGCTGTGAGTTCCCCCTCTTCGCGGCGCAGATCGTCGGGCGAGAGGATCTGCCCCGCGCGCAGCGGCCGCGCGCTTTGGTAATAGGCGCCGAACACCGCCACCCGGGCGGTGAGATAGGCCGTCCAGGCCGTGGGCTCGGTGCAGCGTACGCCCACGGCCACGCGCCCCCACAGCCGCACGTTCTCCGGTACGAAGGCTTCCAGCCTGCGGCAGGAAGGAAGCTGGTTGTAGGGATCGAACGGATCGACCTCGATCTGCACCCGCCCCGGCAGCCCCGCCGTGGCCTGCTGCAGGAAGGCGCGCACGGTCTGTTCCACCGCCAGCGGCTCTTGGCGCGCCTGGGCCATACCAGGGCCCAGGGCGAGCGCGACGGGGAAGAGAAAGAGGAAGAGACGGGCGGCGTTCATGGGCCGCAGTTCTAGCACGGATCGGCAAGCCCGGCAATCCTTGCCGGAGGGAAAGCGCGGATTTGCCGGGAGGAACCCCCGATGTTCCGCCCTTTGCCTTGCGGGGAAGGGACTTATCCTGACAGGCATGGAACGTGCTTATGCCTCGTCGTCCCAAACCGGAGGATGACCATGTTGGAAAAACTCGAACAAGCGCTCGCCTTTCAACGCCAAGCCCTCGAGGTGCAGGCCCGGCGGCAGCAGCTCATCGCCTCGAACATCGCCAATGCCGACACGCCCAATTACAAGGCGCGCGACCTCGACTTTCGCGCCGCGCTCTCCAAGGCCCAGTCGAGCCGCAGCGCGCCGGGGCTCAAGAAAACCGATTCCGAGCACCTCTCGGCCGGCGGAGACGAGCCGCTCGCGGAGTACGAAGGCTACCGCAGCGAAGTGCAGTCGGCCGTGGATGGCAACACCGTCGACATGGACCAGGAGCGCACGGCCTTTGCCGAGACGGCGTTCCACTACGAGGCGAGCCTGAACTTCATCAACCGGCTGCTCAAGGGCATGCGCACCGCCATCACCGGGCAGTGAGTGAATTCGCAGGGAGATCGTCATGGCAATGCTCGACGTGTTCAAGGTCGCCGGCTCGGCGCTCACGGCGCAGTCGGTGCGGCTCAACACCACCGCCTCCAACCTCGCCAACGCCGAGAGCGTGGTCGGCCCCGACGGTCAGCCCTACCGGGGCAAGCAGGTGGTCTTTCGCACCACGCCCATGGGCGAAGGCCCCGCCCAGGGCGTGCGCGTGCAGGAAGTGGTGGAGAGCGCCGCCCCGCCGCGCCTCGTCTACGAGCCCAACAACCCGGCCGCCGACGAGAACGGCTACGTGGCCATGCCCAACGTGAACGTGGTCGAGGAGATGGTCAACATGATCTCCGCCTCGCGCTCCTACCAGAACAACGTGGAAGTCATCAACACGGCACGAAGTTTGCTTCAGAAGACTTTGACGATCGGACAGTGAGGAAGGCGCCGGTAGCGACGCTTTCGCCGATCGGTGATCTATCCAGCGGAGACTTTCCATGAGCACCACCACCAATCCCACCACGACCACCGCCAGTTCCATCCTGGCGCAGTACGGCCCGCGCACGACGAGCAGCTCGAGCGCGACGGCCGGGGCCGTGGAGGACATGCAGAACCGCTTCCTGACGCTCTTGACCACCCAGCTCAAGAACCAGGACCCCCTGAACCCGATGGACAACGCCGAGGTGACCTCGCAGCTGGCGCAGATGAGCACGGTGCAGGGCATCGAGAAGTTGAACCAGCTCGTCTCGGAGCTGGCTGGCACGGCGCAGATGACCGACATGGCTTCGCTCGTGGGGCGCGGAGTGCTGGTGGCTGGCAACCAGATCACGCTCACGAATTCGGGCGGCATCGGGGGGGTCGACCTTCCGGCGGCCGCGAGCGAGGTGAAAGTGACCATCACCGACCAGTCGGGGGTGCTGGTGCGCACGCTCGATCTGGGCGCGCTCGATGCGGGCAGCCACAATTTCGTGTGGGACGGCAAGGCCGACGATGGTCAAACCGCCCAGCCGGGCATCTACAAAATGAAGATCGAGGCGAAAGACGGCAGCGAGCCGGTCACGGCCACTGCGCTGCAGCTCGGCCAGGTCACGGGCATCGTGAAAGGGCCGAAGAGCACCGACCTGCAGGTGGGCGATCTGGGCATCTTCACCCTCGACGAAGTCAAGCAGATCATGTGAGATAGGAGAGGATCATGGCATTCCAACAAGGTTTGAGCGGCCTATCCAGCTCCTCGCAGGCGCTCGACGTCATCAGCCACAACGTGGCCAACGCCAACACCACCGGCTTCAAGGCGAGCCAGACGGTGTTCGCCGACGTCTATTCAGCCACGCTGGGCGCCGACCCGTACAAGCAGGTGGGCAGCGGCTCACGCGTGGCGGCCATCCGGCAGAATTTCAGCCAGGGCAGCATCACCGAGACGGGCAATTCGCTCGACATGGCGATCAACGGCGACGGCTTCTTCATGGTGAAACGCCCGGTGCTGGGCGACAACCAGATGTATTACACCCGCGCCGGGGAATTCCAGCTCGACAAGGACGGCTACGTGACCACGGCCACCGGCTACCAGCTGCTCGGCTATCCCGGAACGGCAGGGGCGGGGGATGCGGTGCCGATCAAGGTGCCGTACGACACCGGCACGCCGCGCGAGACCTCGACAGTGGATATGACGTTCAATCTGGATGCCAACCAGCCAGTCATGACAGGAACGTTCAATCCCAATGACCCAAAAACCTATAACTTTTCCACGACGGTCGTGACCTACGACTCGCTGGGAATCGCCCACAATTTGAACCTGTATTTCGTGCGAACGGCTTCGGGTAATCCATCGACATGGGACGTCTATGGCGCCCTTTCCGGTGATCCAGCTACGGATCCTGCGGCAACCCCTCCGGGAATCCCTGCTAATTTGGGTACTTTGGAATTCGACGCTTCGGGCGCATTGACAAGTGGGTCTCCTTTGGCTTTTAGTGGCATCACCTTGGCCAACGGCGCCACGATCGGAGGGCCTGTGGGGGCGAGCGACGGCACCATCGACATCAACTTCACCGCCACCCAATTCGCCCTCGCATCCTCCGTGAACACCATCAGCCAGGACGGCGTGCCGGCCGGGGAGCTGGCGGGGGTATCGGTCACGAAAGAAGGTCAGATCCAGGCGCGCTACACCAACGGCAACGTGGTCACGGTGGGGACGGTGGCGATTGCTTCGTTCCGCAACCCCAACGGCCTGGTGTCGATGGGGGACAACCTGTGGATCTCCTCGCTCGAATCGGGGCCGGGTGTGGCGGGAACCCCCGGGGCGGGCACGCGCGGTTTCATCTCCGGCGGGTCGGTGGAGGCATCCAACGTGGATCTCACCGCCGAGCTGGTCAACATGATCGTGCAGCAGCGCGCCTATCAGGCGAACGCCCAGTCGATCAAGACGCAGGACCAGATCCTGCAGACCGTCATCAACCTGCGCTGATAGCGGGCGCTGAAGGAGGATTGCGATGGACCGCGTCATTTACACCGCCATGACCGGCGCGAAATACACCCTGGAGCAGCAGGGCGCGGTGGCGAACAATCTCGCCAACGTGGATACCGCCGGTTTCAAGGAGGCGATGCACCGGCTGCGCGCCGTGCCGGTACAGACGCAGGCGCTGCCCTCGCGCGCTTTCACGGTGGATGCCACCGTGGCCACCAATTTCGAGGCCGGCCCGCTCGAGTACACCGGGCGGCCGCTCGATGCGGCGATCGAGGGGCAGGGGTGGTTTGCCGTGCAGACGCCCGACGGCGGCGAAGCCTATACCCGCGCCGGCAATTTCCAGCTGAGCGCGAACGGCATTCTGCAGCTGCCTAGTGGCCAGCCCGTGCTCGGGGAGGACAACCAACCGGTGGCGTTGCCGCCGGATCGGGAATTCACCATCGGCAAGGACGGTACGATCTCGGCGGTGGACCCCACCAACACCCAGGTCACGGAGGTGGTGGGGCGGCTCAAGCTGGTCAACCCGCCGGTGGAGAACCTGCAGCGCGGCGAGGACGGGCTCTTCCGCCTGCAGGAGGGCGGGGCTGCGCCCATGGACGAGACGGTGCAGGTCTCGAGCGGCTATCTGGAGAAGTCGAACGTGTCGCTGGTCGACCAGATGGTGCGCATGATTGCGCTCGCGCGCCAGTTCGAGATGAACACCAAGGCGATCACCACCGCCCAGGAGAACGACGCGCGCGCTTCCAGCATCCTCTCGCCCGCCCGCTGAGGGGAATGGCCGGCGGAAATGAGGCGGCAAAGCGCCGGTTTTCCGGCGACGGGGGAGACGGTGGTGGACGTAAGATGAGTCCATGGAACGCAGCAACCGCGCCGCCCCGATCGACCGAACCGCGGCGGCGCCCACAGGAGAACGACCATGATCCGTTCGCTCTGGATCGCCCGCACGGGGCTCGACGCGCAGCAGACCCAGCTCGACGTCATCTCGAACAACCTCGCCAACGTCTCGACCAACGGCTTCAAGCGCCAGCGCGCCGTGTTCGAGGATCTGCTCTACCAGACCCTGCGCCAGCCCGGCGCGCAGCAGACGCAGCAGAACCAGATCGGCAGCGGCCTGCAGATGGGCACCGGCGTGCGCCCGGTGGCTACCGAGCGCATCTTCACCCAGGGAACGCTGCAGCAGACCGGCAACCCGCTCGACGTGGCCATCCAGGGGCGGGGCTTCTTCCAGATCCAGATGCCCGACGGCACGACGGCCTACAGCCGCGACGGCGCGTTCCAGCTCGACAACCAGGGCAACGTGGTCACCGCCTCGGGCTATCCGCTGGTCGATGCGATCAACATCCCGCCCGATGCGCTCTCCGTCACCATCGGCAAGGACGGGGTGGTGAGCGTGCTGCAGCCGGGCGCGGTAGCGCCGGTGCAGGTGGGGCAGATCCAGCTCGTCACCTTCGTCAATGAGGGCGGCCTGCAGGCGCTGGGGGAAAACCTCTTCGCCGAGACGCAGTCGAGCGGCCCGCCGGCGGTGAACATCCCCGGCAACAATGGCTCCGGGGTATTGAACCAGGGCTATGTGGAAAATTCGAACGTGAACGTGGCCGAGGAGCTGGTGAGCATGATCATCACCCAGCGCGCCTACGAGCTCAATTCCAAGGCCGTGTCCACCTCCGACCAGATGCTCGCCCGTCTGACCCAGCTGTGAGGGGCAGGGCCATGAACGCTCCCTTCGCCGGAAGATTCGCCAGGCGCACCCGCTGGCTGCTCGCCGGGCTTGCCCTCTTGTCCGGCTGCGCCGCCATCGACACCACGCCGCCGGCCATCGTGCATCAGCCGATGACGGCGCGCCCCGTGCCGCAGAGTGCCGCACCGGCAAACGGTGCCATTTTCCAGGCAAGCGCCGTGCGTCCGCTCTTCGAGGATCGCAGGCCGCGCTACGTGGGCGACACGCTCACCATCAACCTCGTCGAGAACACCTCGGCCAAGAAGAATACCGGCGCCAACGCGAGCCGCAATACCAGCTCGGAAGTGGGCATCGATTCGATGACCCGCCTGCCGCTCTCGGGCCTGGCCGGACTCGGCCTGAACGCCAGCGGCGACCAGAGCCTGGAAGCCAAGGGCGGCGCTTCGGCCGACAACACCTTCCGCGGCACGATCACCGTCACCGTCATCGACGTCTATCCCAACGGCAATCTGCTCGTCTCCGGCGAGAAGCAGCTGGCCATCAACCAGGGGCGCGAGTACATCCGCTTTTCCGGCGTGGTCGATCCGGTGACCATCAGCGGCAAGAACACGGTCGATTCCACCTCGGTGGCCGATGCGCGCATCGAATACGTCGGCAGCGGCTACATCGACGAAGCGCAGAAGATGGGCTGGCTGCAGCGCTTCTTCCTCAACTTCCTGCCGTTCTGAGGAAAATGTCATGAACGGAGAGCCTGTGAAGCAATCTGGACACCGCAGGGGCGGTCGCCGCGCCCGCATCGGCCGGGCGCTCCTTGCCGCGCTGCTTGCCTGCACCTGTTTCTTTCCTGCGTTGCCCTCCCAAGCGGCCGAACGTATCAAGGATCTCGCCTCGGTGGGCGGCGTGCGCGACAACCAGCTCGTGGGCTACGGCCTGGTGGTGGGGCTGGACGGTAGCGGCGACCAGACCACGCAAACGCCTTTCACCGTGCAGAGCGTGATCAACATGCTGCGCAGCATGGGGGTGAATCTGCCGCCGACGGGCAACATGCAGCTCAAGAACGTGGCCGCGGTCATGGTCACGGCCGACCTGCCGCCGTTCGCCCGTCCCGGGCAGCGCATCGACGTCACCGTCTCGGCCATGGGTAACGCCAAGAGCCTCAAGGGCGGCACCCTGGTGATGACTCCGCTCAAGGGGGCCGACGGTCAGATCTACGCCATCGCCCAGGGCAACGTGGTCGTCGGTGGGGCGGGGGCGCGCGCCGGCGGGGCGGCGCAGCAGATCAACCACCTCTCCGCCGGCCGCATCCCCGACGGGGCCACGGTGGAGCGCGAGGTGGGCACGAACTTCGCGCAATCCGAAGTGATCCGGCTCGAACTGGAAGAGATGGATTTTGGCACCGCCGCCAAGATCACGCGCGCCATCGAGAACGCGTTCGGTTTCGGCACGGCCCAGGCGATCGACGGGCGGACCATCGCCGTGCGCGCCCCGGCCGACCCTTCCGATCGCGTGGCCTTTCTCGCCCGCCTGCAGAACCTCACCGTGGAGCCGGACGTGCAGCGCGCCAAGGTGGTGGTCAATTCGCGTACCGGCTCGGTGGTGATGAACCAGGCCGTGACGCTGCAGCACGTGGCGGTGGCCCACGGCAGCCTCAAGGTGACCGTGGGAGAAAACCTCGCCGTCAGCCAACCGAACACCCCCTTTGCCGGCGGCGCCACCGTGGCCGCGCGGCAGGGGCAGGTGCAGATCGAGCAGCCGGTGGCGGTGATCCAGGACGTCAAGGGCGGCGCCAACCTCTCCGACGTGGTCAAGGCGCTCAACGCGCTCGGTGCCACGCCCATGGATCTCATCAGCATCCTGCAGGCGCTCAAGTCTTCGGGCGCCCTGCGCGCCGATCTGGAAGTGATCTGAGGGAGCGCGCCGATGAGTGTCCCGAGCGTCCCCGCCTTCGATCCGCGCTCGCTGCGCTCGCTGCAGAATCTTGCCAAGCAGGGTGACTCGCCCGAGGCGCTGCGCGCCGCCGCCAAGCAGTTCGAGGCGGTGATGCTGCAGCAGATGCTCAAGGCCATGCGCGCCACCGTGCCGCGCAACGACTTCACTTCGAGCGATGCCGAGCGCATGTTCCAGGAGATGAGCGACCAGCAGCTCGCGCAGAACCTCGCTGCCGGCCATGGCCTCGGCCTGGGCGAGCTGCTCGCGCGCCAGCTGCAGCAGCGCCTGGGAAAGACCACCGAGGCCGCCGCGACGGACACTTCGCCCGCGGCGGCAGGCGCAGTCGCGTCGGGGAGCGAATCGGCTGGCGCCGGGGCCGCGGCGGGCATCTCGCTTGCCGGGGTGCTGCGTCGGCCGGCAAACTTTGCCGCTGCCCGGCAAATGGCGGCCGAGGCCGGAGCGCCGGTCGAAGAAAAGGGCTTTTTCGCCGCCCTGGGCGGAGCCGACGACACGGCCGAGCCGCTCGTGCCGCTCGAAGAAGACGAGGCAAAGCCGCTCTTGGCGCCAGAGGGAGCGGGGGCAGGGCTTCTTCCTGCGCTGTCCTCGGCCGCCAGCGAAGTGCGCCGCGCTCAGGACGGCGCCGACGTGCCGGAGAAGATCCGCCGCTTCGTGCAGGATACCCTGCCGCAGGCCAAGCGTGCCGCGGCGCAGCTGGGCGTGCCGCCGGAATTCCTCGTCGCCCAGGCAGCGCTCGAGAGCGGCTGGGGAGAGGCCGTCATCACCCGCCCCGACGGGCGCTCCAGCCACAACCTCTTCAACATCAAGGCAGGCAGCAGCTGGAGCGGCCCCACCGTCACCCTGCCGGTGACCGAATACGACGGCGGCCGCGCCGTGACCGAGAACGCCCGATTCCGCGTCTATCCTTCCTACGCCGCCGCCTTCGACGACTACGTGCGCCTCATCCGCGACAACGAGCGCTACGCCGGCGTGCCGGGCAGCCGTACCCCGCGCGAATTCGCCTTGGCGCTCGTGCGCGGCGGCTACGCCACCGACCCGCGCTACGCCGACAAGATCGTCTCCATCCTGCAGGACCGGCGCTTCCGGGCGGCGCTCCCGGGGTGACGGTGCATCATGGCATGAATTTTGCTACTTGATTGGCGACACCCCTACGCCGGGAGAGCATCATGGCCGATTTCCTCAACATCGGTTTGACCGGGCTGATGGCCTCGCAGGCCAAGCTCAACGTCGCCAGCCACAACATCGCCAATGCCGACACCCCCGGCTACAGCCGCCAGAGCGCGGTGCAGACCACCCAGCCTTCCCAGTACATGGGCTATGGCTACGTGGGCCAGGGCGCGCGGGTGGTGGACGTGGAGCGCGCCTACGACCAGTTCCTGCACAAGCAGCTGCTGCAGTCGCAGAGCCAGGCGAGCTACTACCAGAACTACAGCGATCTCGTCGCGCCCATCGACAACCTCATTGCCGACCCCGACGCGGGCCTCTCTTCGGCCATGTCGCAGTTCTTCGATGCGGTACAGGAAGTGGCGAACAACCCCTCCAATATTGCCGCGCGCCAGACGATGCTGTCGCAGAGCGAGGTGCTGGTCAACCGCTTCCAGCTTCTTTCCGGCCAGCTCGATGAGATCGACGCCAGCGTGGAGCAGAACATCGCCCTCGCCGCCCAGGACATCACCCAGTACGGCCAGCAGATCGCCCGGCTCAACCAGGAGATCTCGCGCGCGCTCGGCGTGGGCAACGGCGCTTCGCCCAACGACCTGCTCGACCAGCGCGACCAGGCGCTCGCCGAACTCGCCAAGCGCGTGAACGTCCAGGCGGTGGTCGACGACAAAGGGATGATGACCGTCTTCATCGGCAACGGCCAGGCCCTGGTGCAAGGCACGCAGAGCGCCACCATCGCCACCCGGCCCGACCCCGCCCAGCCCTCGCGCACCCAGGTCACTTACCAGATCGGCAACGGGGCGGCCTTGGCGCTGCCCGAATCGCAGTTGAACGGTGGCGAACTGGGCGCGCTGCTCGCCTTCCGGCGCGAGGCGCTCGAACCGGTGCAGGACCAGCTCGGTTTCCTCGCCACGGCGCTCGCGGCGAAATTCAACCAAGTGCACGCGTCGGGCTATGGGCTGGACGGCAGCACCGGGAAGCCCTACTTCTCCGGCATCGATCTTGCCCAGCCGGTGGTGAGCGCCGGTTCGCAAGGCAGTACCGTCTCCGTTTCGTTCGCCACGAACGTCAAGCTTTCCGCCCTGCGCCCCGACACCTACACGATCAGCAACGACAATGGCACGCTCAGCGTGACGCGGCAAAGCGATGGCGCGCGCTTCAATGATTTGACCCAACCGATCGACGGCCTCGACTTCTCCGGCGTGACCCTGCAAACCGGTGAGACCGCCGTCATCGCGCCCTACCGCGACGCCGCCTCCAGTATCGGCGTGGCGATCACCGATCCCCGGCAGATCGCCGCGGCGCAAGACGACCCGACCGGCGTGGTGGCTCTGGGCAGCGGCCCGGCCGACAACCGCAACGCGCTCACGCTCGCCGCGATCCAGACGGAGAAATTCCTCTACGACGATGGCGCCGGGCAGGCCACGGCCACGCTGCAGACGGCCTACGCCCGCACCGTGTCATCGCTCGGAGCCAAGGCGAGCGAAGTGAAGAACGGAGCTTCTTCCTCGCAGGCGCTCTACGAGCAGATCCAGGCGCAGCGTGACAGCCACGCCGGCGTCAACCTCGACGAAGAGGCCGCCAACCTGGTACGCTACCAGCAAGCCTATCTCGCGGCGAGCAAGGTCATGCAGATGGCCCAGAAACTCTTCGACTCCGTGCTCGCCATCGCCGGCTGACCGGGAGAACGATCATGCGCATCTCCACGTCCCAAATCTTCGACCGCAACATCGTGGCCCTGCAGAACAACCAGGCGCAGCTGACGCAGACGCAGCTTCAGGTCGCCAGTGGCAAGAAGATGCTCAAGCCCTCGGATGACCCGGTGCGCGCCGCGCGCAGCCTCGAACTGCAGCAATCCCAGAGCGTGAACCAGCAGTTCCTCGCCAACATCGGCTACGCCAAGGACCAGCTCGCGCTCACCGACACGCGCCTCTCCACGATGACCGACACGCTGCAGTACATGCGGCAGCAGTTCATCAAGGCCGGCAACGGCGGGCTCTCCGCCCAGGACAAGGCGGCGATCGCTTCCGACCTGCGCAGCCAGCTCGACAACCTCGTCGCACTCGCCAATAGTAAAGACGGGCAGGGGGAATACCTCTTCTCCGGCTACAAGAACGACACCGCGCCGATCGCTTTCGGCGACCACGACGGCGATGCGACTACGCCCGATGTCTATTACTACCAGGGCGACGCCGGCACCCGGCAGATGCAGGTCGGCCCCGAGCGGCGGATGGACATCGGCATTCCCGGCTCGGCGGCCGGGGGAGGGGGGCTCTTCGAGGCGGATCAGAGCGCTTATGTTCCGGCTGATCCAACCCTTGGAACGCCGGCGACCTATCCCTCCGCCGAGTTCTTCAACCGACTCAAAACGGCGATCGACGCCATCGATCCGGCCACTGCCGCAACGGTCACCTTGCCGCCGGGCTATACCGATCCCACAGGGTACGGTCTCGACACCGCCGATGCCTTCATGGAGCGCGTCGCCCTCTATCAATCCAAGGTCGGCTCCCAGCGCGCCGAGCTCGACTCGCTCGACTTCGCCGGTCAGGCAATCGACGAACAGTATGCCACCGCCCGTTCGCGCATCGAGGATCTGGACTACAACGAAGCCTTGAGCCGACTCGCCCAGCAGCAGCTCGTTCTGCAGGCGGCGCAGCAGTCCTTTGCGCGCGTGGCCAACCTTTCCCTCTTTGAATATCTCTGAGGCTGCTCCATGCGCGCTCTGTGCTTTCTTACGCTCGCGGGGTTTGCCGCGCTCATGGGCGGATGTGCAGAAGCGCCCTGGAACGACCCTGAACGCCTGGTCGCGCCGGCGGCGGGCGCCGCGGGATCGGCGCTGGTGCTCTCGTCCTCGTCGATGAACGTCAATGGTTCGAGCTCGAGCAGTGCCGCTGGGGGAGCCAATTCCGTCACTCCTACCCCCGTGTCGCACGCCGCGCTGCTGCGCCAGCTCGGCGGCGCGGCGCTCATCGCCTATGCGCTCTACGACCCGTTCGATCCCAACTGGCGCATCGAGGTGGAGGAATCTCCCGCCAACGCGACCGCCCGCATCCGCATGAACATGCGCACCCTCACCACGGGCGGCCAGGGCGAGGCCTATACCGTGTTCCGTCGCGCCGCCAAGGAGATCGCCTTGCGCCGCGGCGCCCAAGGCTTCGAGATCCTCGAATATGAAGAGGGGGTGCACTCCACCCGGCCGCTCGCGCAGCGCTACGCGGTGGGCGACGTGCGGCTCGTGGGGCTACCCCCGGCGGAGGGGCGCTGAGGCGCTCGCACCGCGCACGGCGGTTTCTTCCCCGGCGCTCAGGCGGAGGAACGGGCGGGACGCCGCCCCAGCGTCTTCACCAGCACGCCGTGCCGGGGATGACGCAGGTGATGGGCGAGCGCGGCGCGCACCGTCTCGAAAGCGAGTTCGTCCCAGGGGATGTGGCGCAGAGGGAAAAGCCGCGTCTCCAGACTTTCTTCCCCGGGCGCCACGTTCAGGTCGAGCAAGTCCGCCCGATAGAAGAGGTGGACCTGCTGGATGACCGGAACGTCGATGAGCGCCTGCAGCGTGCCGATCTCGACGAGCGCGCCGGCTTCTTCCCAAGTCTCACGCATCGCCGCTTCCACCGTGGATTCGCCGTTTTCCATGAAGCCGGCCGGCAGCGTCCACCATCCCAGGCGGGGCTCGATCGCGCGGCGGCACAGCAGGACCTGGTTCTTCCAGCGCGGAATGGCCCCGACCACGAGCTTCGGGTTTTGATAGTGGATCTCGCCGCAATGGGAACACACGTGCCGAGGCCGGTTGTCGCCGGGCGGGACGAGGACCTGCAGCGGATGACCGCAGACGGTACAGTAGTTCATCGCTCGCTCACGAGCGCCTCGATGGCGATGGATATTTGCCGATTGTACCTTCCTTGTCCCGGTGCATGATTCCCACCTTGACGTTGCCCGCCCCGGCTCGCTAAGATGGGTTCCCCCAACTTCGCAATACAAGGATCTCCATGGACATCCAAGAAAAAATCCGCCAGCAGATCGACGCCGATCCGGTGGTGCTCTACATGAAAGGCACGCCCGATTTTCCCTTGTGCGGCTTCTCCGCAGCCGTGGTGCAGGTGCTGCGCCGCTGCGGCCTGAAAGACTTCGCCGCCTACAACGTGCTCGAAGACGAAGCGCTGCGCCAGGGAATCAAGGAATACGCCAACTGGCCGACGATTCCCCAGCTCTACGTCAAGGGGGAATTCATCGGCGGGGCGGACATCGTGCGCGAGATGTACGAGTCGGGCGAGCTGCAGGAACTGCTGAGGGAAGCCGGCGTGCTCGCCTGACCCTTCGTTCAGGCGCGCTTTAGCCGCGCCCGGGCCTGCGCGATCGCTTCGCGCACCGCCTCGGGCGCGGTGCCGCCGATGTGCCGCCGCTGCGCGAGCGACCCCTCGATCGTCAACACTTGATACACGTCCTCTTCGATCAGGGGGCTGAAACCGCGCAGCACTTCGAGCGGCAGTTCGGCCAGATCCACGCCGCGCGCCTCGGCCTCGCGCACGGCGCGCGCCACCGCTTCGTGCGCGTCGCGAAAGGGCACCCCTTTCTTCACCAGATAGTCGGCCAGATCGGTGGCCGTGGCGAATCCCTGGCGCAGCGCTTCGCGCATCGCCTCGGGGTGCACGCGGATGCCGCCCACCATCTCGGCATAGATGATGAGCGTGTCGAGCACGGTATCGACGGCGTCGAACAAGGGTTCCTTGTCTTCCTGGTTGTCCTTGTTGTAGGCGAGCGGCTGCGCCTTCATGAGGGTGAGGAGCCCCATGAGGTGCCCATAGACGCGCCCCGTCTTTCCGCGCACGAGTTCCGGCACGTCCGGGTTCTTCTTCTGCGGCATGATGGAAGAGCCGGTGCAGAAGCGGTCGGCCAGGGTGATGAAGCCAAAGCGCGGCGTCATCCACAGGATGAGCTCCTCGGAGAAACGCGACAGGTGCATCATCACGAGGGAGGCCGCCGAGAGGAATTCGATGGCGAAGTCGCGGTCGCTCACCGCGTCGAGCGAATTGCGGCACACGTCCTCGAAGCCGAGCTCGCGGGCGACGAACTCGCGGTCGATGGGAAAAGTGGTGCCGGCGAGGGCCGCCGCTCCCAGCGGCAGGCGGTTGACGCGCCGGCGGGCGTCGCGCAGCCGCTCGCGGTCGCGCTCGAGCATCTCCACATAGGCCATGAGGTGGTGGCCAAAGGTCACTGGCTGCGCCACCTGCAGATGGGTGAATCCGGGCATGGGCGTGGCCGCGTGGGTCTCGGCCAGGTCGAGGAGCGCGCCTTGCAGCGATTCGATCGCTTCCACGATGGCGTCGATCTGGTCGCGCAGCCACAGGCGCAGGTCGGTGGCGACCTGGTCGTTGCGGCTGCGCCCGGTGTGCAGGCGCTTGCCCGCATCGCCCACCAGGGCGGTGAGGCGCTTTTCGATATTGAGGTGCACGTCCTCGTCGTCCAGCGACCAGGGAAAATCCCCGCGCGCGATCTCTTCGCGGATCTGGGCCATGCCGCGCTCGATGTCGGCCAGGTCCTGGGCGCTCAGGATGCCTTGACGCGCAAGCATTTTCGCGTGGGCGAGCGAGCCGCGGATGTCGTGCTCGGCAAGCCGCCGGTCGAAGGGAATCGAAGCGGTGTAGCGCTTGACGCGCTCGGAGACGGGTTCGGCGAAGCGTCCCGACCAGGTCTTGGCGGGCGTATGGGGCGTGTCGGTCATGGTAAGGAGGAAGGGCTTGGCAACGAAAGGGGGAATTATAAGGCCGCGGGGCGCCATGCCGGCGATGATAGAATCGCCGCATCCGTTCGCCGCCGGCGCTCGTGCCCGTGCCGTCAGGGAGAAAGCATGACAGAAGAAAACCCGGCCTTTCCGCCTCCATCGCGCCTCGTCATCGCCACCCGCGAGAGCCGCCTCGCCCTGTGGCAGGCGCAGTTCGTCAAGGACCGGCTCGAGGCGCTCTATCCCGCTTGCCGCGTCGAACTCCTGGGGATGACCACGCGCGGCGACCGCATCCTCGACCGTCCCTTGGCGAAGGTGGGCGGCAAGGGGCTCTTCGTCAAGGAGCTGGAGGCGGCGCTGCTCGCGGGGGAAGCCGATCTGGCGGTGCACTCGATGAAAGACGTGCCGATGGTGCTCGACGAGGCGTTCGCGCTCGCCGCCACGCTCGCGCGCGAGGAGCCGGCCGACGCCTTCGTCTCGAACCGCTACGCGAGCCTCGACGATCTGCCGCCGGGGGCGGTGGTGGGCACTTCCTCGCTGCGGCGCCAGGCGCAACTCATCGCGCAGTATCCCTATCTGGCGGTGAGCCCCCTGCGCGGCAATCTCGACACGCGCCTGCGCAAGCTCGACGAGGGGCAGTTCGACGCCATCATCCTCGCCGCGGCCGGCTTGCGCCGCCTGGGGCTGGGTGAGCGCATCCAGTCGGTGCTGCCGGTCGAGGTCAGCCTGCCGGCGGCGGGGCAGGGGGCACTGGGCATCGAGTGCCTGGCCGAACGCGCGGACGTGCGCTCCTGGCTCGCACCGCTCGCCGATCCCGCTACCACCGCCTGCGTGGCCGCCGAGCGGGCCTTCGCGCGCGTGCTGGGCGGCAGCTGCGAAGTGCCGATCGCCGCCTATGCCGTGCTCGAGGGAGGGGAACTTTGGCTGCGCGGCCGGGTGGCCGAGCCCGACGGCAGCCGTATCTACGGCGGCGAGATCCGCGGCTCGCTCGCAGAGGCGGGCCGTTTGGGCGAAACCTTGGCGCAGCGCCTGCTCGACGAAGGGGCGGCGGCGCTCGTCGCGGCGCTCTCGGGCGGCGCGGCATGAACGGTTCGCCGCCCGCCGTCTGGGTGACCCGGCCGCGCGAACAGGCCCTGCGGCTCGAGGCGCTGCTGCGTGAGCACGGGTTCGAGCCGGTGGCGGCGCCGCTGCTCGCGATCGAACCGATCGAAGATGAAACGAAAGAGGCGCAGGTCGCTGCCGCGCTGGATGACTACGCCTGGGTCTTCTTCGTCAGCCGCAGCGCCGCCGAACTGGCCGTGCCGCGCCTGCGCCGTTACCGCGCCTGGCCGCCGGGTCCGCCGGTGATGACGGTGGGCGAGGGCAGCGCCGCCTCCTTGCGCGATCTGGGATTCGCAGAGGTCGTCTTTCCCCGGCAGGGGGCGGATTCAGAAGCGGTGCTCGCGCTGCCAGAATGTGCGCGTGCCGCCGTCTCCGGGCGACGGGTGCTGATCGTCAAAGGGGAGGGCGGGCGGGCGCTGCTCGCCCAGACGCTGACCGAGCGCGGCGCCTCGGTCGATACCTGGATATGTTATCGTCGCATCCGGCCGCAGTGGTCCGACGAGGTGCTCGCGCCGCTGCGCGAGCGGCGGCTCGCGGCGATGCTCCTCACGAGCAGCGAAGGGGCCGGGAACCTGCCGGAGCTGGTGCCGGCTGCCGATTGGCCGCGGCTTGCCGAAATCCCTGCCGTCGCGGCGCATCCGCGCATCGCTGCCGCGGCGCTCGCCCTGGGGCTGAAGCGGGTCGTCACCGCGCCGGCCCCGGGCGATGCCGGACTCGTCGCCGCCCTGGAATCCTTGCCCGTTTTGCAGGAGAAGTGTCGATGAACGAACCCAGAGCGCAAGAAGAAGCCAAACCTTCGGGGCAAGATCATCCCCTTGCGGCCGAAACGCCCGCTGCGGCTGTGGGCGGCGCGACTGCCGGGGCTGGAGCCCCTTCCGTCTCCCCACCTGTGGGCGATGCCGCAGCCGCCCAGGCCCAAGGCGGCGCTTCGGCGGATTCGCCGCCAGAGGGGGCGGCCAGTGCAACGCGCGGCGCGCAGGGGGCTTCGACGGCAAGCGCGACTCCGGCGCCGGGGCGCTCCGGCGTCTGGGCGCTCATCGCCGGGATCGCGGCGCTGCTGCTCGCCCTGGGGGCCTATGGCTATACGCGTCACGTCGCACAGCAGGAGTCGGAACGGCGCCAGATGCTCGAAGAACGGCTCGGCCGGCTCGAACAGGGAGCGCGCCGCAGCGAGGAATCCTTTCAGCAGCTTCAAGGAGCTTTTACCATCCTGTCGCAGCGCCTGGACACGGTGCAGCACACGCTCGGGCAGGTTCAGGGGCAGGTGGATGAGTTGCGCGAGATCGGCCGTCTGGTGGAACGTTTGACCCAGGCGCTGGCGCAGCAGGATGAACGGCGCCTGCTGCTGGAAGCGCGCGATGCGCTCATCTACGCCCAGCGGCGCATCGACTGGGCGAACGATCCAGCCACGGCGCTCGCCGTGCTCGGCGAGCTCGACGCGCGCCTGGCCAAGGAAAGCCGAGGACTCTTCCTTCCCCTGCGTCAGGCGCTCGCCCGTGACCTGGAGCGGCTGCGTGCCGCCCCGCGCGTCGATCTCGACGGGATCCTCGCCCGGCTCGACGCGCTGGAATCCCGCCTGCCGCAGCTCACGCTCGCCTTCGCCGCTCCCATGCCGGAGACGGCGGCGGTGGCCGCGCCACGGCTCGCCGCCGAGGCTGCGCCGCAGGACGCTTCGGCGCCGGCGGAATCGCCCTGGTATCGCCGCGCCTGGCAGGCGCTGCTGCGCGGCACGGACGAGGTGCTCGCGTCCGCGGCAGGCCTCGTGCGCCTGGAGCGGCTCGATGCCGTCGCGCCGGAGCTGCTCTCGCCGCAGCAGCGGCTGGTGCTCGAAGAGAACCTGCGGCTGTGGCTTGCCAGCGCCCGGCTCGCGGCGCAGGGTGGAGACGAAGCGCGCTACCGCGCCGCGCTCGGCAAAGTGCGCGAAACGCTGGTTCGATTCTATGTGAGCGACGACCCTGCCGTGGCGTCTACGCTCGCCGCCCTCGACGAGCTCGCGGCCCAGCCGCTCGCGGCGCATCGCGTGGCGCTCACCGATTCCTTCGCCGCGCTCGCCCAGATTGAGGCGCGCCTGCAGGCCGAGGCGGCTGCCGCCTCCGCGCCCTGAGGAGCCAACTCTCGTATTACAAAAAATGCAAATTAGTCCATAATGGGGTTCATGGAAAACACC
>NZ_JSYB01000079.1:0-61333 GCF_054823945.1 Tepidiphilus sp. HLB4
AAAACCGGAACTTTTCATAAAAGTGCCACGTAATCGTCCGGGACCTGACACTTATGAGCGCGCTCATATCTTTTGTCCCCGCTCATACCAGGCGCCCTTGCGCGCACCATGGCGCACCAGGCGGCCCTCGTCCACGAGCCGGGACAGCAGCCGTGTGGCCTGGTAGGGGCCGATGCGGCATAGCTCCGCGACTTCCCGGCGTGTGATCCGCCCGTGTTTTTCCACGTATTGCAACACCATTTGCTCCTGCTGCAACGGCTCGAATCCGCGCTGCCGGACGTAGCCCGCTTTGTCGCCCAGCAGCCTATAGACGGCGGCGGCCAGATGCCAGGTGCGACCTTTCTTCTGTCCGCGCTCTTCGACGAGGCCCGTTTCCACCAGAGTGTGCAAGGTGGAGCGGGTTTGCGCTTCGGATTTCTGCAGCAGGTGTGCGGCATCACCGGTCGTGAGGCTGCGCTCCTGCCACAAGGCGTTGAGGATCAGCAGCTCGTCCAAACCCAAGACACGTCCGCTTTGACCTTCCGTGACGAGCAGACGCACGAAATCGAGATTGGCCTCGCCGCCGGGGATGACGAGGGTGACCCCCGTTGCATCGCTGCGTGCGTAAGACGGCGCCGGGCGACCGTTGCGCAACTGCTCGTAGAAGATGGTATCGATGCCGCGCGCGGTGCGTTCGACGATGCCGGCGCGCTTGAATGCATCGGCGAGCAGAGGGTTCCTTGGGCGAGGGGCGGTGACGAGCAGGTTGTCGAGGCGCACGCCTTCGGGAAAGCCGCCGGGATTGCTGATTTCGATCCGGTCCGGGTGCCATTGGAAATGCACCGCCCCCAGACGCAGATAGTCGCGGTGGATGAGGGCGTTGGCTACCGCCTCGCGCAGGGCACGCTCGGGGTAATCCGGCACGCCTACGCGCAGCAGGCCGACCATCAGCTCCTGCTCGCGGTTGCGGGCGCGGATGCGAGCCTCGATTTCCTCCATGATCCTCAGCAGCGGCCAGCGGAAGAAGTCGTTGACCTCCACGTCGAGTCCGCGCAGCACCTGAAAAGCCGCTTCGTGGGCGGGCACAAAACGGCGCAGGGCGTCTTCCTTGCCAAAGAGCAGCAGAGCGGCCAGGCGCACGCCGCGCACGCTGCCGTTGGCTTCGACCACGCCGAGTGCCTTGGCAAGGTCCAGATCCGGAAGGTCGAGCAGGCTTTCGTCACTGCGGCCGCGCCGCTCACGTACGCTGCGGCGGAAGCGCTCGAACTCCAACGGGTCGAGGTCCTGCCAACGGGCTTCAGCGATAATCTGCGCCGAGGGATCCAGCAACCCTCGACCGGCTTGCAGGGACTGCACGTCATGGGCATCCATCGGCATGCAGGCGGGTTTCCCGTCACCGCCTGTTGTTCGGCGTAAAAAGACGCCGTCCGCGCTGGCTATGGGGTGCTGCTGCGGTGGAATTTCAATCACGAGTACAAAGCGGCCATCGAGTTCGACCGACTCAACCCGCACCGCTACCGAAGGGCGGGTCTGGTTGGCGATCAGGGCAGCCAGCTTGTTTCGGTCGGTGGTGTCGCCGTGTCGCGGGCGTGCACCGGTGATACGTCCATCGTCTTCGACGCCAATCAACAGATATCCCGGTTCATGTCCGCTGCGATTGGCCAGGCACACGACGGCTTTCACGAGGTCGCGATCGTTGAGCGGTGTCCGTTCCTCGCCCTTGAACTCGACCGCGAGGGTTTCGCCTGCGGCGATCATCTGCAAGAGCTCATCGGCTGTCATATCGCGCTCCACTTGGGGGGCACACAAAGGCAGCTATGTTCAACGCAGCGTTCAAAACCCCAGCTCCCGCAGATTCGCTTCGATCGCTGCATCCAGCCGCGCTGCTTCTTCGCGCTGGGCGCGCCATTGCGCCGACAGCCGTGCCATCTTCTCGGCGAAAGGTTCGCCGTCGTCCTTCTGTGCCGCCGCGCCGACGTAGCGGCCGGGGGTGAGGACGTGGCCGTGCTTGCGGATGTCGTCGAGCGTGGCGGATTTGCAGAAGCCCGGCACGTCCTGATATGCGCCCGCTTCTTTTTCGCCGCGCCAGGCGTGGTAGGTGCGAGCGATCTTCTGGATTTCTTCGTCGGTGAGCTCGCGCCGGGTGCGGTCGACCAACACGCCCATGCTGCGTGCGTCGATGAAGAGCACTTGTCCGCGCCGGTCGCGCAATCCTTTACCGGGGTTCTTGTTGCGGGCGAGGAACCACAGGCAGGCGGGAATCTGGGTGGAGTAGAAAAGCTGTCCAGGGAGCGCCACCATGCAGTCCACCACGTCGGCTTCGATCATGGCGCGGCGGATCTCGCCTTCGCCGGACTGGTTGGAACTCATCGAGCCGTTGGCGAGCACCACGCCCGCCACGCCGTTGGGGGCGAGGTGCCAGTGAATGTGCTGCAACCAGGCGAAGTTGGCGTTGCCCACGGGCGGGGCGCCGAACGTCCAGCGCACGTCCTCGCGCAGGCGCTCGCCGCCCCAGTCGGAGACGTTGAAAGGCGGGTTGGCGAGGATGTAGTCGAAGCGCAGATCGGGGAATTCGTCCTTGTGGAAACTTCCCTCGTTGTTCCAGCGGATGTCGGCGTCGATGCCGCGTACGGCGAGGTTCATCTTGGCAAGGCGCCAGGTGGTGTAGTTGCTCTCCTGGCCGTAGATGGCGATGTCGCCGATGCGCCCGCCGTGCTCGGCCACGAACTTTTCCGACTGCACGAACATGCCGCCCGAGCCGCAGCAGGGGTCATAGACGCGTCCGCGGTAGGGTTCGAGCATCTCCACCAGCACGCGCACCACCGAGCGGGGCGTGTAGAACTCGCCGCCGCGCTTGCCTTCGGCACCGGCGAACTGGCCGAGGAAGTATTCGTACACGCGGCCGAGCACGTCCTTGGCCCGGTTGGCTTCTTCGCCCAGGCCGATGTTGGAGAGCAGGTCGATGAGCTCGCCGAGCATCACCTTGTTGAGCGCCGGGCGGGCGTAGTCCTTGGGCAGCACGCCTTTGAGGGACTCGTTGTCCTTCTCGATGGCGCGCATGGCTTCGTCGATGAGGCTGCCGATTTCCGGGCGCTTGGCGTTGGCCTGCAGATGCGACCAACGCGCTGGCGGGGGCACCCAGAAGATGTTGTCGGCCAGATACTCGTCGCGGTCTTCGGCGGCCAGCGGGTCGTCGGCGAGGAGCGCCCGATGTTTGGCTTCGAACGCGTCCGAGATGTACTTGAGGAAAATGAGCCCCAGCACGACGTGCTTGTAGTCGCTGGGTTCCATGTTGCCGCGCAGCTTGTCGGCGGCCTTGAAGAGTTCAGCCTCGAATCCGAGGTTCGCGCCGTTGTCCGGGGGTGTGCGTTTTTTGGCCATGGCGTGCTCTGGGCGTTTTGCCGCGAGGGGCGATCAAGGATGCGTGTCGGGAATGAATCGCAGGACTTCGCCGTTGATGCAGTAGCGCAGGCCGGTGGGCGCAGGGCCGTCGTCGAAGACGTGCCCCAGGTGGATGCCCGTGCTGGCGCTGCGCACTTCGGTACGGATCATGCCGTGCGAGCGGTCTTCGTGTAGCGTCACCGCGCCGGGGAGGGCTTCATGGAAGCTCGGCCAGCCGCAGGGGCTGTCGAACTTCGCCTCCGAGCGGAAAAGCGGTGCGTTGCTCAGGCGATCGACATAGACGCCAGGGCGCCGCTCGTCGAGGTGGGGGCCGGTGAAGGGGCGTTCCGTGCCTTGCTCGCAGGCGATCCAGCGCGCGAGCGGCGGCAGGTGGCGCTCGGCGAGCGTGCGCCAAAAGGAATGCGGCATGCGCACGCCCGTGCCTCCCAGGCCGCAGTACCCGTTCGGGTGCTTCAGCAGGTAGTGCTGATGGTATTCCTCGGCCGGCGTGTAGGAAACGAGCGGGGCGATTTCGGTGACGATCGGCCCGTAGCCGGCGGCCGAGAGCGCCCGTTGATAGGCGTCGCGCGTGGCGAGCGCCGCTTCTCTTTGTTCCGGCGTGGTGGTGTAGATCGCGCTGCGGTAGTTGCTGCCGAAGTCGTTTCCTTGTCGGTCGAGCTGGGTGGGATCGTGGTTTTCCCAAAACCAGGCGAGCACGGCTTCCGTGAGCACGAGTTCGGGGTCGTAGACGACCTTGACGACTTCGGCGTGATTACGCCCGTTGACCGATCCCAGGCGGAGAAGACGCTCGAAGTCGAGCACTTCGTCGTAAGTGGGATCGGGAAAGCTGCCGCCTGCGTAGCCCACTTCGGTTTCCAGCACGCCTGGCAGCGCGGCCATGCGCTTTTGCGCGCCCCAGAAACATCCCATGCCGAGGACGAGGGTTTCTCGCCGATCACTCATACAGCCTCCTTGGTCCGCACTTGCAGCCGCAGCCGGTAGCAGAGCCACATGAACCCCACCCAGATGGGCAGGGCGATGACGGAAGCGCGCGTGCCGGGGTTGTCGAGCATCAGAAAGAGCAGGAAGGCGACGAAGGCGAGGCAGAGGTAGTTGGCGAGCGGGCTCCAGAAGGCCTTGAAAGCAGGGGTGACGTGGCGCTGCTGCAGGACGCGGCGGAATTTGAGGTGGGTGAGGCTGATCATGGTCCAGTTGATCACCAGGGCGGCCACCACCAGCGACATCAAGAGTTCCAGGGCGCTTTGCGGCAGGAGGTAATTGACCGCCACGCAGAAGAAGGTGATGAGCGCGGAGATGCCCACCGCCAGGACCGGTACGCCGTAGCGATTGATCTTCATGAGGGCTCGGGGGGCGTCGCCTTGTTCGGCCAGGCCGTAGAGCATGCGGCTGTTGCAATAGACGCCGCTGTTGTAGACCGACAGGGCTGCCGTGAGCACGACGAGGTTGAGCAGGTGTGCCGCCGTGTCGCTGCCGATGAGCGAGAAGATGCGCACGAAGGGGCTGGCACTGTAGGGGTCGCCGGCGGCGCTGAGCGAGGCCACCAGCTGGTCCCACGGATAGAGGGAGAGCAGCACGGCGATCGCGCCGATGTAGAAGATGAGGATGCGGTAGACCACCTGATTGATGGCCTTGGGGATGACGCGGCGCGGGTCGGAGGCTTCGGCAGCGGTGATGCCGACGAGTTCGAGGCCGCCAAAGGAGAACATGATGATCGGCAGGGTAACCACCAGGCTGCCGAAGCCGTGGGGGAAGAATCCGCCGTGGCGCCAGAGGTTGGTGACGCTCGCCTGCTCGCCGCCCCGGCCGCTCATGAGCAGGTAGAGGCCGAGCACGATCATGCCGACGATGGCGGCCACCTTGATGATGGAGAACCAGAATTCGGCTTCGCCAAAAGCGCGCACGTTGGCGAGGTTGATCAGGTTGATGAGGAGGAAGAACGCCAGAACGGTGATCCAGGTGGGGATCTCCGGCCACCAGAACTGGACGTATTTGCCGATCGCCGTCAGCTCGGCCATGCCGACGAGCACGTAGAGCACCCAGTAGTTCCAGCCGGAGAGAAAGCCGGCGAAGCGGCCCCAGTAGGTGTGGGCGAAGTGGCTAAAGGAGCCGGCCACGGGTTCTTCGACGATCATCTCGCCGAGCTGGCGCATGATGAGGAAGGCGATGAGGCCACCGATGGCATAGCCGAGCAGCATCGACGGTCCGGCCGTGGCGAGCACACCGGCCGAGCCGAGGAAGAGCCCGGTGCCGATGGCGCCGCCCAGGGCGATGAGCTGGATGTGACGGTTTTTTAGGCCGCGGCGCAGCGGGGCCTCGTGGAGGGTGGAATCGGTCATGGTCGACTTTCAGGATCGTGGCAATGGGCGCAATCTTACACGCGTCTTGGGACGGCGCGCCGATCGGTCGAGTTCCTGGAGTCTAGGGGGGATCAGCGGTTTGCGTCGGCGATCGCAGCGCGGGCGCATTCGCGGATCCGCTCGATCATCGCCCGTAGTCCGTTGCCACGCGTGGGGGATAGGTGAGCGAGCAAGCCCAGACGCTCGAAAAGCGCGAGGGTGTCGAGTTCCAAGGCTTCCCGCGGCGTTTTGCCCTCGTAGGTGGCGAGTACGATGGCGGCGAGCCCCCGTACGATGAGCGCGTCGCTGTCGATCGCCAGGCGCAAGCGGCCGTTTTCGAGACGGCAGACGAGCCAGACGAGGCTTTGGCAGCCGCGCACGAGGTTGGCGTCGGTACGCTCGGATTCCGGGAAAGGGGGCAGCGAGCGCCCCAGCTCGATGAGGTAGTCGTAGCGGCCGTCCCAGTCGTCGAAGAGGGCGAAATTCTCCTCGATCTCGGCGAGCGTCGTCATAGCAGCCCCAGTTCGAGCCGTGCGGTTTCGGAGAGCCGATCGGAGGTCCAGGGAGGGTCGAAGACGACGTTGACCGTTGCCTCTTTTACCTCGGGAATTTGCTCTACGCGTTGTTTGACTTCCTCGCTGAGTACGGGGCCGAGCGAGCAGCCGGGGGCGGTGAGGGTCATGTCGATCTCGACCCGGGCGCCATCTTCGTTCTCTTCAATGTCGAGGCGGTAGATGAGGCCCAGGTCGACGATGTTGACCGGAATTTCAGGATCGTAGATCTGGCGCAGCACTTCGAGGATGCGCTCGCGCAGGTCGCCTTCGGTGGGAATCGGCGAGGGGGCGTAAGGGTCGAGCCCGAAGGCGTCGGCATCTTCGCCGGCCACGCGCACGAGGCGCCCGTCGTAGAGCACGGTGAGGCTGGTGCCCAGCGTCTGCGTCAGGCGCACTTCGCTGCCTTGGGGGATGGTGACGGGTTCCCCCGAGGGGACGACGATACCGTAGACGTCGCGCCGGGCGGTGACCGTTTGGGCGTTCATGGGGCAGGGGCTCCCAGACGTTCGAGGGCGCGGGAGAGCGCCGACAGGGTTTGGTCGATGTCTGCTTCGTTGTTGTAGAAGGCGATCGAGGCGCGCACGGTGCCGGGCAGTCCGTAGCGGGCGATCAGCGGCATGGTGCAGTGGTGCCCGACGCGCACCGCGATGCCTTGCGTGTCGAGCAGGGTCCCGAGGTCGGCCGGGTGGGTGCCGGCGACGTGGAAGGAGGCGATGGGGGCCTTCTCTTCCGGCGGAAGGTCGGCGAGGAGCCTCAGCCCGTCGATCGCCACCAGGCCGTCCCTCAGCCTGCGGTAGAGGTGGGCTTCCCAGGCGGCCAGTTGTGCCCGATCGAATTGGCGTAGGTAGTCGATCGCGGCACCCAAGGCGATGGCTTCGGCGATGGGCGGGGTGCCGGCCTCGAACTTGTAGGGAAGTTCGTTGGGTTCGAAGCCGTGCTCGTCGACCCAGGCGATCATCTCGCCGCCGCCTTGCCATGGGGGCATGGCTTCGAGCACTTCCTGACGCCCCCAGAGCACCCCGATGCCGGTGGGACCGAGCATTTTGTGGCCGGAGAAGGCGTAGAAATCGCAACCCAGCGCTTGCACGTCCACGGGAAAATGCCCCACCGCCTGAGCGCCGTCGATGAGCACGGTCGCCCCCACGGCCTTGGCTTCGGCGATGAGCTCGGCCACGGGATTGATGGTGCCCAGGGTATTCGAGACGTGGGCGAGCGCCACCAGTCGGGGTCGCCGCTCGAGCAACTGGCGGTAGCGTTCCCGGTCGAGCGTTCCGTCGTCCCGTACCGGCACGAGGGCGAGTTCGGCGCCGGTGCGCCGGGCGAGCATCTGCCAGGGGACGAGGTTGGCGTGGTGCTCCATCTGGGTGGCGACGAGGAGATCTCCCGCCTTGACGAAGGCATTGCCCCAGGCTTGGGCCACGAGGTTGATCGCTTCCGTGGTGCCGCGCGTCCAGAGGACTTCTTTTTCGCTCGCGGCGTGGATCCAGCGGGCGACGGTGGTGCGGGCGGTCTCGAAACAGTCGGTGGCTTCCGTGCTCAAGGCGTGCGCGCCGCGGTGCACGTTGGCGTTGCGGTTCTCGTAAAACTCGGTGAGCGCCTCGATTACCTGCCGTGGCTTCTGGGCGGTGGCGGCGTTGTCGAGGTAGATGAGGGGCTTGCCGTAGACCCGTCGGTGCAGGATGGGAAAGTCTTCGCGCCAGCGCTCGACGGTGGCCGCCTCAGGCAGCGGCGTCGTCAGGGAGGGGGAGACGGGATTGGACATGGCGGAGGACCTCTGCAAGGGTGAAACGCTGCAGGACCGGAGCGAGGAAAGCGTCGATGAGCAGTTGCCGCGCTTCGACTTCGGGAATTCCCCGGCTGCGCAGGTAGAAGAGCGCTTCGTCGTCGAGCCGGCCAAGCGTGGCGCCGTGGCCGCAGGCGACGTCGTCGGCGTAGATCTCGAGCTCGGGTTTGACGTCGGCGGCGGCGCCGTCGGCCAGGAGCAGGTGATCGAGCCGCATGGCGGCATCGGTGCGCTGGCCGGCGGGTTCGATGAGGATGCGGCCGATCACGGCGGAGTGCGCTTCTGCCGGCACCAGACCGCGCCAGCGCACGTCGGTGGCGGCGCCGGGGGCGGCGTGGCGGATGCGCAGGGCAACGTCGGTGGAGCCTGGAGGCGCCCCGTAGGTGATGCCGGACAGCCGCAGGGCAGAGGATTCGCCCAGCGTGACGTCCCATTCGAGGCGCTGATAGCTGCGGGCGGAGGCGAAGGCCTGCACGTCGAGGCGGGCACGCGCGCCGAGTTCGGCGCGGACGCGGTGCAGCAGGGCTTCGCCCTCGTCGGCCGTGAAGACGCCGTGGGTGAGTTCGGCGTCCTCGCCGAGCCAGAGCGTCACGGCGCCGTTTTTCGTGGAGGGGCCGAAGGAGGCGAAGGTCTCCACGATCGCGCCGTGCGCGCCTGCAGCGACTTCGACGAGCAGGAGGGGCTGGGCCCATCCGGCGCCGTGGCGGTAGCGGATCTGCAGGGGAGCGTCGGCCGTTTCCTCGAGTTCGAGGAGCAGCACCGCATCGGCCTCGACCAGGTTGCGTACCGAGAAGTAATCCTCGCCCGGCTCCAACCGCTCGCGCCAGCGTGCGCGGGTGGCTTCGTCCAGCTCGGACCAGGGGCGCAGGCGCCAGGCGCGGGTGTGCGCGGCCACGGGCCGACCCTGGTCGAAGTATATCCATTCGCCGGCGAGCGGCTCGGGCGAGGGGAAGGGGAAGTCGAGGCCGCGGCCGGCGCGCTCGGGGGCGAAACAGGCGGAAAGCCGCGAGTAGCGCCAGAATTCGTTCTTGCGCGAGGGGGGTGTGAGCGAGGCGAGCCGCTCGGCGAGCTGCTCGTGCCAGGCGCGCGTTGCTGCGTCTTCCGCCCAGCCGCAGCGGTGGCAGACGGCGAGTGCGGTATTCATGCGACCGACCCCTCGAGCACGGCGGCATAGCCGCCCGCTTCGATCTGGTGGGCGAGCTCGGCTGCGCCCGAACGGGCGATGCGTCCGCCGTGCAGCACGTGCACCCGGTCGGGGCGGACGTATTCGAGGATGCGGGGATAATGGGTGATGATGAGGAAGGCGCGATCGGGGCGGCGCAGGCGATTGACGCCGGCGGCCACGAGCTTGAGCGCGTCCACGTCCAGGCCCGAATCGGGTTCGTCGAGAATGACGAAGCGCGGTTCGAGCAGCAGCATCTGCAGGATTTCGTTGCGTTTTTTCTCGCCGCCGGAGAAGCCTTCATTGACGCCGCGCTTGAGGAAGTCAGCCGGTAAGCCCAGCACTTGCGCCGCTTCGCGCGCGGCGCGCAGCAGGGCGGCGCTGTCGAGTGGCGCTTCGCCCCGGGCCTTGCGCAGGCAGTCGAGCGCGGTGCGCAGGAATTGCAGGTTGCTCACGCCGGGGATTTCCACCGGATGCTGGAAGGAGAGAAAAAGCCCCGCCTGGGCACGCGCTTCCGGCTCCATCGTGAGCAGGTCTTGGTCATCGAGGAGCGCTTTGCCTTCCAGGACTTCGTAGCCTTCGCGGCCGGCCAGGACGTTGGCGAGCGTGCTCTTGCCCGCGCCGTTGGGGCCCATGAGGGCATGGACTTCGCCTGCGGCGATGTCCAGATCGAGCCCGTCGAGGATGCGCCGACCTTCGACGGCGACGGTGAGGTTGCGTATCGTGAGCATCATCCGACCGATCCTTCTAGACTGACTTCGAGGAGTTTGCCGGCCTCGACGGCGAATTCGAGCGGCAGTTTCTGGAACACGTCCTTGCAGAACCCCCCCACGATGAGGGCGACGGCGCGCTCGGGGTCGATGCCGCGCTGGCGGCAATAAAAGAGCTGTTCTTCGCTCACGCGCGAGGTGCTGGCTTCGTGTTCCACGATGGCGCGCGGATTGCGGCTCTCGATGTAGGGGAAGGTGTGCGCGCCGCAGTGCGGGCCGATGAGCAGCGAATCGCACTGGGTGTAGTTGCGCGCCCCGCTCGCGCCGGGGTTGATGCGCACCAGCCCCCGGTAGGCGTTCTGGCTGTGGCCGGCGGCGATGCCCTTGGAGACGATGGTGCTGCGGGTGTTGCGCCCCAGGTGGATCATCTTGGTGCCGGTGTCGGCCTGCTGCCGGCCGCGCGTGAGCGCCACCGAGTAGAATTCGCCCACGCTGTCGTCACCCTTGAGGATCACGCTGGGATATTTCCAGGTGATGGCCGAGCCGGTCTCGACCTGGGTCCAGGAGATCTTGGCGCCGCGCCCGGCGCACAGCCCTCGCTTGGTGACGAAGTTGTAGACGCCGCCGCGCCCTTCTTCGTCGCCGGGGTACCAGTTCTGCACCGTGCTGTAGCGAATCTCGGCCCCTTCGAGGGCGATGAGTTCGACCACCGCGGCGTGCAGCTGGTGCTCGTCGCGCATGGGGGCGGTGCAGCCCTCGAGGTAGGAGACGTAGCTGCCTTCGTCGGCGATGATGAGCGTGCGCTCGAACTGCCCGGTGCGGGCGGTGTTGATGCGGAAGTAGGTGGAGAGTTCGAGCGGACAGCGCACGCCCTTGGGGATATAGACGAAGGAGCCGTCGCTGAAGACGGCGGAATTGAGCGCGGCGAAGAAGTTGTCTCCCGGCGGCACGACGCTGCCGAGATACTTCTGCACGAGTTCGGGATATTTTTGCACCGCCTCCGAGATGGGGCAGAAGATGACCCCGGCTTCGGAGAGCTTGTCCTTGAAGGTGGTGAGCACCGAGACCGAATCGAAGACAGCGTCGACCGCCACTCCGGCGAGCGCGGCGCGCTCGTGCACCGGCACGCCGAGCTTTTCATAGGTCTCGAGGAGCTTGGGATCGATCTCGGTCTCGCTGCGGCGCTTGGGCGCAGCGTAGTAGATGAGCCCTTGATAGTCGATGGGCTCGTAGCGCACGTGGGCCCAGTGCGGCTCCTTCATCGTCTGCCAGCGACGGAATGCGTCGAGCCGCCATTGGCGCAGGAATTCGGGCTCGTTCTTCTTGGCCGAGATATATTCGATCACTTTTTCATCGAGGCCGGGCGGTAGCGTCTCGGTCTCGATGTCGGTGACGAAGCCGGCCTCGTAGGCTTGGCTGAGGGCGGTGTCGAGTTCGGTGGTGGACATGCGGCTCACTCCCCCGGAAGTCCGTGGATTTGTTGACCATTATACTAGGTTTTTGCAGGGAGAGCGCCTATGCTCTCCCTAGCCTGGCTCTATTGGGGGAGGGGAGGAGAGGTTTCGTTGAGGACGATGTTGACTTCGAGGATCTCGAGGTTGTCTTGCCGCTCGAGCTGGACCTTGATGTCTTCGGGGGCGATCTTCACGTACTTCGAGATGACGTCGAGCAGTTCTTTTTGCAAAGCGGGAAGGAAGTCGGGCGAGGACTTGCCGTCGACGTGCTCGCGCGCGATGATGAGCTGCAGGCGTTCCTTGGCGATCGCCGCGGTCTTTTTCTTTTCCCCGAAGAGGCGCGTGAGCAGCGACATCAGGTGCTCCCGAAGAGGCGTTTGATGAGGCTGGGTTTCTCGTAGGAGACGAAACGCAGCGGTTTGTCCTCGCCGAGAAAACGGGCGACGACGTCGGCGTAGGCTTCGGCCACGTCCGTGCCTTTGAGGTGGATGGCCGGAACCCCCTGGTTGGAGGCGTGCAGCACGGCGTCGGATTCGGGGATGACGCCGATGAGGGGCACGCGCAGGAGTTCTTGGATGTCCTTGTAGGAGAGCATCTCGCCTTCTTCGACGCGCTTGGCGCTGTAGCGCGTGACCAGCAGATGCTCCTTGACCGGTTCGCGCCCTTCGATCGCGCGACGGGACTTGGATTGCAGGATGCCGAGGATGCGGTCGGAGTCGCGCACCGAGGAGACTTCGGGGTTGGTGACGACGATGGCTTCGTCGGCAAAGAGCAGCGCCATGAGGGCGCCGCGCTCGATCCCGGCGGGCGAATCGCACACGACGTAGTCGAAGCCCATCGCTTCGAGCTCGCGCATCACCTTTTCCACGCCTTCTTCGGTGAGGGCTTCCTTGTCCTTGGTCTGGGAGGCGGGCAGGATGTGCAGGGTGTCGACGTGCTTGTCTTTGATGAGCGCCTGGGTGAGCTTGGCCTCGCCCTGGAGGACGTTGACGAAATCGTAGACGACGCGGCGTTCGCAGCCCATGATGAGGTCGAGGTTGCGCAGGCCGACGTCGAAGTCGACGACGGCGGTCTTGAAGCCGCGAAGCGCCAGGCCCGAGGCGAAAGCGGCGCTGGTGGTGGTCTTGCCCACCCCTCCTTTGCCGGAAGTGACGACGACGATGCGCACGTGGTAAGCCTCTCAAATGGTTTCGATGGGTTCGATGAGCAGGTGGCTTTGCCCTTGAATGACTTGCAATTTTACCTGCACGGGGCGGTTTGCGATAGAGGCGGGAAGACCGTTTTCGAACGTCTGGTACACCCCGGCGATGGAAACGAGCTCGGGGCCGAAGTGGGTGGCGACGATGCGGGCTTCCAGGTTGCCGCCGGCTCCGGCGAGCACCCGTCCGCGCAGGGGGCCCCAGCAGTGGATGCTGCCGGCGGCGATGATCTCGGCGCCGGGGTTGGAACCGGCCATGAGCACCACGTCGCCTTCCGGAGCGTAGATCTGCTGGCCGGCGCGCACCGGGCGATCGATGAATTTGGTGGAGGCGGCGCGCGCCGTACCGGTCTGCGGGGAGGCGGGAGCTTGCGCCGAGGTTGGGGCGGCAGGCGGGGGCTCGGTTGGCCGGGCGGCCTCGAGCCGCAGCGCGGCCTCGTCGAGGTTGGCCAAATGCAGGCGCTTCAAGGCGGCATCGAACGATTCGGGCACCCCGCGCACGCCGATGGGTTGCAGCCCGAGGCGGCGGAAGAAGGCCACGAGGCCGCTCCAGTCGACCTGTTCGGGCCAGTCGCGCACTTCCGAGAAGTCGAGCACGGCGGGTTCGCCGCCGAAGTAGCTTTCCGTGCCGGCGAAACGTTTGTGCAGCACGTCGGCGAGCCGTGCGGGACTCACGAGCGGCGAGCGCACGACGATGCCCTCGAAGCGCCCGCTCTCGAATCGTACTTCTTCACTCATGATCGAAATGGCCTTTGCGGTCAGTGGCGGGTGGCGGGTGCGCTGCCGTCGTCCTCGGTGAAGATGCGGGGAAGATCGTCGCGGCTGAACCGGTATTCGAGGCCGCCGAGCTCGTCGCGCACGACGATCTCTCCGTCGCGCGCGAGTTGCGCTTCGATCTCGTCCCGGCCGAGGAGCCGCAGCATCTGGATGACGGCGGCTTCGTTGGGCTTGACCTCGTGGGTGATGCCGAGCGCCGTGAAGAGGCGCACCGTCTCTTCGGGGAAGAGGCGGGAGAGGAGCTCGGGGGCGTCGAGCGCGAGCAGTTCGGGCTCGGTGACGGTATCGGCAAGGCGGGTGAGGCGGTTCCAGCCGTCGGGGTCTTTTTCGTCGGCGGAAGGGAGCTTTTGCAGCAGGAGCCCTGCGGCGGCGTGCGCGTCGGCGGCAAGCCACAGGCGTGCCGGCTGCTGCTCGGACTGGGCGAGGAAGGCTTCGAGCGTATCGCTCAGGGTTTGGCCACTCCAGGGAACGATGCTCACGTAGGGTTCCTTGGAGACGGGGAGGTCGAGCACCATCTGCAGCTGGGCTTCGCCCAGGAGCTCGCGCGCGCTGGCATCGGGCCGGGGTGCCCGCTCGCCCTCGTAGCGGGCGAAGGCGCGCAGGTTGCGTTCGGGGCTGAGGTCGACCACGAGCAGGCTCACGGGCCCTTCTCCCTGAGCCTGGAAGGTGACGCGGGTGGGATCCTTGAGCCGGGCGGCGATCATGGCGGCGAAAGCGGCGAGTTCGCCGAGCAGGCGCTGCACCGCGGGGGGATCGTTGCGGCGCGCGGCGATGCCTTGCCAGGATTGGACCAGGCGCACGTGGGCGCCGCGGATGTCGGCGTTGTCGATGAGGAAGGGCTGGACGGCGTCGTGCATGGGGGGACCTCAGCGCTCCAGGGCGCGGGCGAGCGCCTGGGCGAGTGCGCTCTCGGGGGCAGGGGATTCGCGCCGGCCGGGCTTGGTGGGTTTGGCCGCCTTGGCGGGGCGGCGTGCTTCCTTGGCGGCGGGTTCGGCGCGCGGCTGGGCCGTCGGGGCCGCTTCGGTACGTTCCTTTTTCAGCGACAGGGCGATGCGGCGCCGTTCGAGGTCGACTTCGAGCACGCGCACGCGCACGATCTGGCCCGGTTTGACGACTTCATGCGGATCGCGCACGAATCGGTCGGAGAGTTCGGAGACGTGGGCGAGGCCGTCCTGGTGGACACCGATGTCGATGAAGGCGCCGAAATTGGTGACGTTGGTGACCACGCCTTCGAGCCATTGGCCGGGGCGGAGGTCTTCGAGCGATTCGATCCCTTCGGCGAAGCGTGCGGTGCGAAATTCCGGCCGCGGGTCGCGCCCCGGCTTGACGAGCTCGGCGAGGATGTCGCGCACGGTGGGCAGCCCAAAGCGCTCGTCGGTGAATTCGGCCGGGTCGAGCGTTTCGATGAGGGCGCGCTGGCCGAGGACTTCGCGTACGTCCTTGCCGATGCGCTGGAGGATCCTGCGCACCACGGGGTAGGCTTCCGGGTGTACGGCCGAGGCGTCCAGCGGGTCGTCCCCTTCGGGGATGCGCAGGAACCCGGCGGCCTGCTCGAAGGTGCGCGGGCCGATGCGCGGGACTTCGCGCAGTTGCTCGCGCCGGCGAAAGCCGCCGTGGCGCTGGCGCCAGGCGACGATCTCTTCGGCGATGCTGCGGTTGAGCCCCGAGACGCGGGCGAGCAGCGCGGGGCTGGCGGTGTTGAGGTCGACGCCGACGGCGTTGACGCAATCCTCGACCACGGCGTCCAGCGTGCGCGACAGTTGCGTCGCGTCGAGGTCGTGCTGGTACTGGCCGATGCCGATCGACTTGGGATCGATCTTGACGAGTTCGGCGAGCGGATCCTGCAGGCGGCGGGCGATGGAGACGGCGCCGCGCAGGGAGACGTCGAGCTCGGGGAGTTCCTGCGCGGCGAGCTCGGAGGCGGAGTAGACCGAGGCGCCGGCTTCCGAGACGACCACTTTCTGCGCCCGCAGTTCGGGGTGGCGCGCGAGGCACTCGGCGACGAGGCGCTCGGTCTCGCGGCTGGCAGTGCCGTTGCCGATGGCGATGAGTTCGACGCCGTGCTGGGCGATGAGGGCGGCGAGCGCGGCGATGGTCGGCTCGTAGTGGCGTCGCGGCTCGAAGGGGTAGAGGGTGTCGGTGGCGATCACGCGGCCGGTGGCGTCGACCACGGCGACCTTGATGCCGGTGCGGATGCCCGGGTCGATGCCCATGGTCACGCGGGCGCCGGCCGGTGCGGCGAGCAGCAGCTCCTTGAGGTTGCGCCCGAAGACGCGGATTGCTTCCTCGCCGGCGCGCTCGCGCATGCGGTTGAGGGCATCGAGCTCGAGGTGGACCGAGAGCTTGGTCGCCCAGGCCCAGCGGGCGGTGTCGAGCCGCCAGCGGTCGGCGGGGCGCCCCTGGTCGGCCAGGCCGTAGCGGCGCGCCAGGACGGTGAGCGCCGGGTGGGGGCTGCCTTCTTCGTGCGGAACATCGACGCTGAGCCGCAGCACGCCTTCGTTGCGCCCGCGCAGCAGGGCGAGTGCCCGGTGCGAGGGGATGGCGGCGATCGGTTCGTGGTGGTCGAACCAGTCGCGGAACTTGGCGCCTTCCGATTCCTTGCCTTCGACGACGCGACTATGAACATGGGCCTCACGCTCGAAGAGGGCGCGCAGCTCGGCGAGCAGATCGGCGTCTTCGGCGTAGCGCTCGGCAAGGATCTGGCGCGCGCCTTCGAGCACGGCCTTGACGTCGGCAAAACCCGCCTCCGGGTTGAGGTAGGTGGCGGCGAGCGATTCCGGTTCGGCGAGCGGGTCGTTGGCGAGCGCGTCGGCGAGCGGCTCGAGCCCCGCCTCGCGGGCGATCATGGCTTTGGTGCGCCGCTTGGGGCGATAAGGGAGGTAGAGGTCTTCGAGCGCCTGTTTGGTGTCGGCGGCGCGCAGTTTTTCTTCGAGCTCGGCGCTGAGTTTGCCCTGTTCGGCGATGGAGGAAAGGATCGCTTCGCGGCGCGCTTCGAGCTCGCGCAGGTAGCCCAGGCGCTCTTCGAGCCGGCGCAATTGGGTGTCGTCGAGCCCGCCGGTGAGCTCTTTGCGGTAGCGGGCGATGAAGGGGACGGTGGCTCCGGCATCGAGCAGCGCCACGGCGGCCATCACCTGGCGCGGCGCGACGCCCAGTTCCTGGGCGATTCGGGTTTCGATCGTCGACATCGGCTATCGTCTTGGCGGGAAAAGGCGGATTGTGGCTGTCGGCGCGGCGGCGGTCAACGTTCGGGCAGCATGAGCGCCTGGCGTCCGGCCCATTCTTCGTCGGCTCGAAGCGACACGGGAACGCTCGCCTGCGCCGCTTCGATGCACACGAAATGGCGCCAGGCACCGGCAGGGAGGTCGGCTGGGCCGTGTTCGCCCGGGTTCCAGAGCACGGTCTCGCCGAAACCCGCCTGCGCGATCTCGGTGCGCAGGGTGGGCGTGGCAAGCGTGAGCACGCGCTCGCCGCCGCGATAGAGCCGATCGAGCGGCGGTTCCAGCCGTGTGACGTTTTCCGGCTCGGCGTGCCACCGGCTGGGATCGGCCGGATCAGTGTATTCGCTGCCCCCCAGCCCTTGCAGGGCGCTGCGCTCGATCTCGGGCACGGCAAGGTAGGTGTGCAGCGCCGCGGTGAATGCGAAAGGCGCAGTGCCGGTGTTGCGCACGGCGAGTTCCACGTCCAAGCGCCGCTCGGAGAGGAGCACGGTGACTTCGGCGAGGAAGTCGTGGGGGAAGGCGGTGCGCGCACCGGGTTCGAGTAGGGAAGGATCGAGCTGCAGGGTCACGAGCACGTAGTCTTCGCCCTGGCGCGTCTCGTCGATGCGCCAGGTGTGCGTGCGGGCGAAACCGTGGCGCGCTCCGGGGCCGAGGGTACCGAACTGGGGAAAGACGATGGGGATGCCGCCGCGAATGGGCTGTGCGCCGCCGAGGGCGGCGGATTCGCTGAGATAGAGGCGTTCCTGGCCGTCTTCGGGGATCCAGGAAAGCACCTGGGCACCAAACGGGGTGAGGGTGGCGCGGGCTTCGCCCAAATGGAGGGTGAGGGCCGGTAGTTCGCCGAGGCGGTGGGTATCGATGCGGGTGGCGGACATGTTCAGGAACCTTGCAGCGGCAGGATGCCTTTCTTGATGGTACGGTCTTCGGGATCGTCGGTGAGGGTAAAGCCGAGGCTTTGCACGAAGCGCAGCATGCGCTCGTTGTTGGCGAGGAAAATCCCGGTCATGTATTTCAGGCCGCGGGCGCGCGCCGTCTCGATGAGCACCTGCATGAGGCGGCGCGCCAGGCCCCGGCCTTGCCATTCGTCGTCGACGACGATGGCGAACTCGCAGGATTCGCCGTCCGGGTTGACGGCGTAGCGGGCTACGCCCAGCTCGATCTCCTTGCCGTCCTTGTCGGTGGTGACGGCGATGAAGGCCATCTCTCGATCATAGTCGATCTGTGTGAGCCGCGCGAGCATGGGCGGAGGCAGCTCGTTGAGGGTGGTCATGAAGCGGAAGTACTTGGTCTCGGGCGAGAGGCGGCGCACGAACTCGGCCTCGAGCTCGGCGTCTTCGGGGCGGATGGGGCGGATGGTGATCTCGGTGCCGTCGCCCAGGGTCCAGGTCTGGATGAGGTGGGAAGGGTAAGGGTGGATCGCCATGTGGTCGTAGCGATCCGCCGACGGGTTGACCGGCTGGATGGTGATCTTGGCATCCAGCGCGATGGCATCCTGGCTATCGACCACCAGCGGATTGATGCTGAGATAGTCGATCCAGGGAAGTTCGCACACCATCTCGGAGACGCGCAGCAGCACCTGTTCGAGCTTGTCGAAGGCGATGGCCGGCATGTTCCGGTATTCTTGCAGCATGGGGTGGACGCGGCTGTTGCGCACGAGATCCTGGGCGAGGAAGCCGTTCAAGGGCGGCAAGGCCACGCTCATGTCCTCTTCCATGCCCACGCGCTTGCCCCCTTCTCCGAAGAGGATCACCGGGCCGAAGACGGGGTCGCGGCGCACGCGGATGGCCAGTTCCCGTCCGTGGCGCTTGATGACCATGGGTTCGATGGCCACGCCGTTGATCACTGCATCGGGCACGTTCTTCTTGACTTCGGCGATGATCTCCTGATAGGCGGTGCGCACCGCGGCCAGGGAGCCGAGGTTCAGGCGCACGCCGCCCGAGTCGGCCTTGTCGATCACCGAGGGGGAATCGATCTTCATCGCCACGGGCAAGCCCAGCTCCTCGGCGAGCACCATGGCTTCGGTGACGCTGCGCGCGACCACCGTCTGGGCGATGGGGATGTGGAAGGCGGCGAGAATGGCCTTGGATTCCATTTCGTTGAGGCGATTGCGCCGCTCGGAGAGCGCCGTCTCGATGACGAGCTGGGCGTTTTCCACCCGCGGCGGTTCGTGGTGCGACAGGGGGGCCGGCGTCTGGGCGAGGAGCTTCTGGTTGCGGTAGTAGGAAGAGACGTGCGAGAAGAGCTCGACCGCGGGCTCGGGCGCCTCGAACGTGGGGATGCCGGCGGCGATGAATTTCTGCCGCGCCTCTTCGACGAGCTCCTGCCCCAGCCAGCAGGTGACGACGGGCTTTTCGGCGTGTTTTTCTTCCTCGATGATGGCTTCGGCCACGGCGGTGGGGTCGGTCATGGCCTGCGGCGTGAGGATGACGAGCACCCCGTCGACTTCGGGCGATTCGAGCACGATCTGGAAGGTCTTGCGGTAGCGCTCGGCGTCGGCATCGCCCAGGATGTCGAGGGGGTTGCCGTGCGACCAGGATTCGGGCAGGAAGGCGCTGAGCCGCCCGAGGGTGTCGTCGCTGAGTTCGGCCAGAGGGATTTTGAGGTCGGCCGCACGGTCGGCCGCCATCGCCCCTAGTCCGCCGCCGTTGGTGATGATGGCCAGCCGATTGCCGCGTGGGCGTAGGCGGGCGAAGAGCGCCGTGGCGGCGGCGTAGAGCTGGCTGATGTTGTAGATGCGGATGACGCCCGAGCGGCGCAGCGCGGCGTCGAACACGGCGTCGTTACCCGGCTGGTTACCGCTGTGCACGAGGATGGCGCGCATCACTTCCGGTCGACGCCCGGCCTTGAGCACCAGGACGGGTTTGACCCGGGCGGCGGCGCGCAGCGCGCTCATGAAGCGGCGCGCGTTGCGGATGCCCTCGATGTAGAGGATGATGGATTCGGTGCGGTGGTCGGTGGCAAGGAAGTCGAGCACGTCACCGAAGTCGATGTCGGCCGACACGCCCAGCGAGACGACGGCGGAAAAACCCACGCCGTTGGGCTTGGCCCAGTCGAGCACGGCGGCGCACAGCGCGCCCGATTGCGACACGAGCCCGATGGAGCCCTTGATGGCGGAGGCGTGGGCGAAGGTGGCGTTGAGCCCGATGCTGGGGCGCACGAGCCCGAGGCAGTTGGGCCCGAGCACGCGCATCTTGTAGCGCCGGGCGATCTCGATGATCTGGCGCTCGAGATAGCTGCCGCGTGGGCCGGATTCGGAGAAACCGGAGCTGAGCACGACGATGGCCTTGACTCCGGCGCGGCCGCAGGCCTCGACGATGCCGGGGGCCCGTTCGGGCCGGGTGCAGATGACCGCCAGGTCGAGCCGGTGCGGCACGTCTTCGACCGACTTGTAGCAGGGCAGGTCGAAGAGCGTTTCGTGGTTGGGGTTGATCAGGAAGAGCCGCCCATGGAAGCCGGCCTCCAGCATGTTGCGGGTGACGGTCTGCCCGAGCGAACCCGGGCGGTCGGAGGCGCCGATGATGCCGACGGAACGCGGTTCGAGCAGCGGCTGGAGATAATGGGTCTCTTTCATGACGTCGGGCCCCGAGCGATGAGGCCATAAGTTTATCGCACCCCAGCGCAGCGCGGGCATGGTGCGCGGCGCTCGGGGGTAGAATCGTCGGGCGGCTGTGCGCGCGATGAGAGGAAAGGAGCGAAGGATGTCGCTGGAGGCGGTGCGGGCAAAGGGTTTGCTGGTCGATCGGGCCTGGATCGGAGGGCAATGGTGCGAGGCCGATTCGGGAAGGCGCTTTCCCGTCTTCGATCCGGCAAGCGGCGAGCGCCTGGCCGAAGTGCCGGACATGGGAGAGGCCGAGACCCGGCGGGCGATCGCGGCGGCTGCGGCGGCGTTCGATTCCTGGCGCCGGAGCCTGCCTCAGGAGCGGGCGGTGGTGCTGTCGCGCTGGGCGGCTCTGATGCGCTCTTCGCTCGAGGAGCTCGCCACGCTGGTGATGCACGAGCAGGGGAAACCGCTCGCGCAGGCGCGCGGCGAAGTGGCGCACGCGGCGGCTTTCGTCGAGTGGTTCGCCGAAGAAGGGAAGCGCATCTACGGCGAGATCATGCCGACCAATCGGGCCGACCGGCGTTTCCTCGTGCTGCGTCAGCCGGTGGGCGTGTGCGCGGCGATCACGCCGTGGAATTTTCCTGCCTCGATGATCACGCGCAAGGTGGCGCCGGCGCTGGCGGTGGGCTGCACCGTGGTGGTGAAGCCGGCCGAGCAGACGCCGCTCACGGCCCTGGCGCTCGCGCGGCTCGCCGAGCAGGCGGGCATGCCGCCCGGGGTGCTCGATGTCGTCACCGGCGCCGATCCAGCGCCGATCGGCCTGGCGCTCACGTCCGATCCTCGCGTGCGCAAGATTTCTTTCACCGGCTCGACCGAGGTCGGGCGGCTGCTGATGGCGCAAAGCGCTGCCACGCTCAAGCGCCTGTCGCTGGAGCTGGGAGGGGACGCTCCCTTTCTCGTGTTCGACGACGCGGATGTGGAGGCCGCGGTGCAGGGGGCGATCGCCTCGAAATACCGCAATTCGGGGCAGACCTGCGTGTGCGCCAACCGCATCCTGGTGCAGGCGGGGATCTACGAAGCGTTCGTGCGCCGCTACGTCGAGGAGGTAGAGAAGCTCGCCGTCGGGCCGGGATGGCAGCCGGGGGTGACGGTGGGGCCGCTCATCGACGAGGCGGCGCTCGACAAGGTGGAGGCTTTGGTGGCCGACGCGCGCGAAAAAGGGGCGCGGCTCTTGTGCGGCGGTCGGCGCGCGCAGGGGCTTTTTTACACGCCGACGGCGCTCGAGGGGATCACGCCCGACATGCGCATCGCGCACGAGGAGATCTTCGGGCCGGTGGCGCCGCTCTACCGCTTCGAGACGGAGGAAGAAGGCATCGCCTTGGCGAACGCCAGCGACTACGGTCTGGCGGGGTATCTGTACGCGCGCGACGTGGGTCGCATCCTGCGCGTGGCCGAGGCGCTCGAAGTGGGCGTGGTCGGGGTCAATACCGGCTCGACCTCGAACGAGGCGGCGCCTTTCGGCGGCATCAAGCAGTCCGGCTTCGGGCGCGAGGGCTCGAAGTACGGCGTGGAGGAGTATCTGGAGTTGAAGTCGGTATGCCTGGCGGGGCTGTAGCCCCGTTTCACCCTTGCTGGGCGGCGAGCGCCCGGGCGGCGGTGCGCTGGTTCTCGCCCAGCGCCGCCAGGCCGATGCCCAGGAGCAGCAGCACGAAACCGAGCGCCTGCAGGCCGCCGAGCCGCTCGCCGAACACGAGCCAGGCGAGCAGGCTGCTGCCCACCGGCTCGCCCAGGGTGACGATGGCCACGAAAGCGGCCGAGACGTGGCGCAGCGACCAGTTGTAGGCCGTGTGCCCCACCACCTGCGGCAAGAGGGCGAGCAGCAGCAATGCCTGCCAGCCTGCAGAAGACCACCCCGAAAGCGGCGTGCCGCTGAGCAGGCAGGCGAGCATGAGGAGCGCCGCGGCGCTGGTGTAGACGCTGAAGACGTAGGCCGGTAGCGTGAGCCGAGCCCGCAGCCGGTGGCCCACAAGCAGATAGGCCGAGAAACACCAGGCGCCGGCGAGCGCGAGGAAGTTGCCCCAGAGGGAATCGGCGCCGCCCGTGTGCCGGTCGCTCCAGAAGATGGCTAGGCTGCCGGCGAGTGCGAGCGCCATGCCGGAAAGCAGCGTGCGGTTGAAGCGCTCGCGCAGGAAGAGGAAGCCGACGAGGGCGATCCAGATGGGGTTGGTGGTGACCAGCACCGTGCTCGAGGCGACCGAGGTGAGGGCGAGCGAGCGGATCCACAGCGCGAAGTGCAGGGCGAGGAAGGCGCCGGCGAGTAGCGCAAGCCCGAGCTGCCGCAGGGTCATGGCGCGCAGCGAGGCCCGGTCGAAGAGCAGGGCTGCGGGTGCCACGGCGAGCGCGGCGAAGGTGAGGCGCCATGCGGCCACGGCGAGCGACTCCACCCCCTCGCCCTGGGCGATGCGCGCGCAGATCGCCCCGGCGGCGATCGACAGCATTCCGCCCACGGCAACGAGATAGGCGAGTGCCCGGCGTTCTTTCATGAGACGGCGTCGAGGTAGGCGGCGCGCACCTGGGGGTCGGCGAGCAGTGCCGCGCCGCTGCCCTCGAGCACGATGCGCCCGTTTTGCAGGACGTAGCCGCGGTGCGCGATTTTCAACGCCTGCCGGGCATTTTGTTCTACCAGCAGGATGGTGAGTCCGTGTTCGCGGTTGAGCGCGACGATGGTGCGAAAAATGGTGCGGATGACGAGCGGCGCGAGCCCAAGGGAGGGTTCGTCGAGCAGCAGCAGGCGCGGTTCGCTCATCAGCGCCCGGCCGATGGCCAGCATTTGCTGTTCGCCCCCGGAAAGGGTACCGGCACGCTGGGTACGGCGCGTCTCGAGTACGGGAAAGAGCGAGAAGACCCGCTGCAGGTTTTCTTCGACGTGCGCTCCCTCGAGCGGCGTCGCGCCCAGCAGCAGATTCTCGTAGACGCTCATCTTGGCGAAGACGCGCCGCCCCTCGGGAACGAGCGCAATGCCGCGGCGCGCGATGCGGTGCGGCGGTAGCGCCGTGATGTCCTCGCCCTCGAGCAGGATGCGGCCGCTGCTCGCGCGCGGCGTGCCGAAGAGGGTCGTCATCAGGGTGGATTTGCCGGCGCCGTTCGCGCCGATGAGCGTGACGATCTCGCCGGCGCGCACCACCAGATCGACTTCCACGAGCGCCTGGATGGGGCCGTAGTGGGCGCTGACGCGCTGCAGTTCAAGCATCGGCGACCTCTTCGTCCTCTTCGCCCAGATAGGCGCGGATCACTTCGGGGTCGCGGCGCATTGCCTCGGGCGGCCCTTCGGCGATCTTGCGCCCGAAGTTCATCACCACCACGTGGTCGGACACGTTCATCACCACGCTCATGTCGTGCTCGATGAAGAGCAGCGTCAGGCCGTGTTCGTCGCGCAGCGCCGTGAGGAGTACGTTGAGCTCGGCCGATTCGCGCGGATTGAGTCCGGCGGCCGGTTCGTCCAGGCACAACAGGCGCGGGCGGGCGCACAGGGCGCGGGCGATTTCCACGCGGCGCTGGGTGCCGTAGGGCAAGGCACCCGCCGGTGTATCGGCAACGGCGGTGAGCCCCAGCTCGGCGAGCCAGCGCCGGGCGAATTCGAGCGCCTCGCGTTCGGCGCGCCGATAACCCGGCGTGTGCAGCAGGCCGGCCAGGGCGAAGCGCGACGCGCGTGCGAGCGCCTGATGCTGGGCCACGAGCAGATTTTCCAGCACCGTCATGCCGCCGAAGAGGCGGATGTTCTGGAACGTGCGCACGATGCGCGCCTCGCGGGCGATACGGTGACCCTTGAGGCGGGTGAGGTCGCGCTCGCTACCATCGTCCTCATGCAGCAGGATGCGACCGGCGCTGGGGCGATAGAAACCGGTGAGGCAGTTGAAGAGCGTGGTCTTGCCCGCGCCGTTGGGGCCGATGACGGCGGTGATCGCCCCCCGTGGCACCTGCAGCGAGAGTCCGTCGATGGCAGTGATGCCGCCGAAGCGCATCACGAGGCGATCCACCGTGAGGAGCGGTGTCATGGTGCGGCGCTCCGCTCGGGATTCAGCCGCACGGTGGGTTCGCGCCGCGCGAGCAGCCCCGTGGGTTTGACCGCCATGATGGTGACCATGGCCGCGCCGAAGACGAGCATGCGATAGTCGGCGAACTGGCGGCCCACTTCCGGCAGCACGACCAGCACCGCCGCGGCGAGCACCACGCCGAGCTGCGATCCCATGCCGCCCAGCACGACGATGGCCAGAATCGTGGCCGATTCGCTGAAAGTGAAACTTTCCGGCGAGATGAACCCCTGCCGGGCGGCGAAGAACACGCCGGCAAAGCCCGCGAGCATCGCCCCGGTGGCGAAGGCCGAGAGCTTGACGGTGGTGGTGTTGAGTCCCAGGGCCTTGCAGGCGATCTCGTCTTCGCGCAGCGCTTCCCATGCCCGCCCCGTAGGCAGCACGCGCAGGCGGCTGATGAGGGCGTGCGTGAGCAGCGCCAGCACCACGATGAGATAGTAGAGAAAAATGAAGCGGTGCATGGGCGAGAATTCCAGCCCAAAGAATTCATGGAAGGTTCGCCCCTCGGCGCTGCGCGCGAACGCCAAGCCGAAGAAACTCGGGCGGGGAATGCCGCCGATGCCGTTGGGTCCGCCGGAAAACGAGGTCCAATTGAGCAGCACGATGCGGATGATCTCGCCGAAGCCCAGGGTGACGATGGCGAGGTAGTCGCCGCGAAGCCGCAGCACCGGATAGCCGAGCAGGATGCCGAAGAGCGCCGCCAGGGCGCCCGCCGCCGGCAGCGCCTCCCAGAAGCTCCAGCCGAACTGGGTCGATAGCAGCGCATAGGTGTAGGCACCCACGGCGTAGAACGCGACGTAGCCCAGATCGAGCAGCCCGGCGAGACCCACCACCACGTTGAGCCCCCAGCCGAGCATCACGTAGATGCCCAGCGTCGTGGCCGTGTCGATCACATAGCGGTTGTCGGCGAAGAAGACCGGCAGCAGGAGCGCCGCCGCCAGCAGGCTCGTGCCGGCGGCACGGCGCAGCACGGCGTCCCCGCTCGAGAAGACGGCGCGCTTGCGGGCCGGTCTGCGGCTGCGCCAGGCATCGAGCGCCGCCCGCAGCACCAGCCGCCCGAAGAAGAGTGCCGCGAGCGTCGCCCCCCACGCCCCCCAGCGGGTGCGCACGGTGAGCGCACCTCCCTCTTCGACGGTGACGAGCCCGATGAAAGGCAAGGCGAGCAGCCCGCCGAGTACCGTGACGGCGAGCGCGTCGCGCAGGCGCAGGGCAAGCGGCGAAGACGCAGAGATCACGGCGGCGGTCATCACACTTTCTCCACGTCGGGTTTGCCCAGCAGCCCCGTGGGACGAAAGAGCAGCACCAGCACGAGGATGGAGAAGGTGGCTACGTCTTTGTACTCCGGCGAGAGGTAGGCCGACCAGAACGCCTCGACGAGGCCGATGAGGAGGCCGCCCAGCATGGCGCCGGGAATGGAGCCGATGCCGCCGAGCACTGCGGCGGTGAAGGCCTTGATGCCGGCGATGAAGCCGATAGAGAAGTCGATCACGCCGTACTGCAGCACCGCCATCATTCCCGCTACGGCCGCCAGCGCCGCACCGAGGATGAAGGTGAGCGAAATGGTGCGATCGACGTCGATGCCCAGCAAGGCGGCCATTTTGGGATCCTGCTCACAGGCGCGCTGCTGGCGGCCGAAGGAGGTGCGTGTGATCATCCAGGCAAACCCGGCCATGACGATCAGCGTGACGACGACCACGGTGAGCTGTGCCCAGCCGAAGGTGACGCGGAAGTCGTCGGCCGACCACAGCGTCACCCCTCCCTGCCACAGCGGCGGCACGGCCTTGATGCGCGCGCCCTGCGTGAGCTGGACGTAGTTCTGCAGGAAGATGGACATGCCGATGGCCGAAATCAGCGGAGCGAGGCGCGGCGCCCCGCGCAGCGGCCGGTAGCCGATGCGCTCGACCGCCCATCCGTAGAGGGCGGTGAAAGCGACCGACACGAAGAGCATGGCGAGCAGCACGAGCGGCGTCGGCCCGATCCCCAACGCGGTGCACAGCACGTAGGTGAGCACCGAGAGGAAGGCGCCGATCATGTAGATCTCGCCATGGGCGAAGTTGATCATGCCGATGATGCCATACACCATCGTGTAACCGATGGCGATGAGGCCGTACATCGCCCCCAGGGTCAGCCCGTTGATGAGCTGTTGCAGCGCGTAGCCCAAAAGCGTCTCTCCCTCGTGCGTCCGCCTACCTTACTCGGCGTAGTCGTAGCGCCCGCCGGTCCACTTGTAGATGGCGAAGGCCGGTTTCTTCAGGTCGCCTTTCTCGTCGAATTCGAGCGTGCCGATGGCCGTGTCGAATTTCCCTTTGCGCAGTACCGGCTCGAGCTTGGTGCGCTCGACCCCGCCGGCCTGCGTCACGGCCTGCTCGAAGAGCTGCAGGGCGGCGTAGGCATAGAGCACGTACCCCTCGGGTTCGATCTTGGCGGCGCGGAAGCGCTCGACGATGGGCGCGGCCTGCGGATTCTTGCGCGGATCGGGCGTGAAGGTGAAGTAGACGCGATCGGCGAGCTTGCCGGCGGCGGTGACGAGTTCGGAGTTGGTCATGGTATCTCCGCCCACGACGACGAGCGGCAGACCCACCTGATCGGCCTGACGCAGTAGCAGCGCGACCTCGGTGTGATAGCCGCCGTAGGCGAGCACGTCGATGCCGGCGTTCTTCAGCCGGGTGACGATGCCGGAATAGTCTTTCTCACCGGCGGTGATGGATTCACGCAACGCCGGCTCCTTGCCGGCGGCTTTCATCGCCTTGGCGATCTCGTCGGCGAGCCCCTTGCCGTAGGCGCTCTTGTCGTCGAGCACGGCGACTTTCTTGTCTTTGAACTTGCTGGCGATCCATTGCCCGATCACCGAGCCTTGCTGGTCATCTCGCCCCATGATGCGGAAGAGGTTCTTCAGGCCGCGTTCGGTTACCTGAGGGTTGGTCGACACGGTGGCCATGAGGATGTCGGCATCGTTGTAGATGTCGGAGGCCGGGATGGTGGAGCTGGAGCACCAGTGGCCATGCACGAACTGCACTTTCTTGTTCACGAGCGCATTGGCCACGGCCACGGCCTGTTTGGGATCGCAGGCATCGTCGCCGTATTCGAGCTTGATCTTCTGCCCCAGCACGCCGCCTTTGGCGTTGATGTCGGCGGCGGCCGCTTCCGCCCCTTTCTTGATCTGGTCGCCGGCGGAGGCGTATTGGCCGGTGAAGGGGCCGGCCACGCCCACCAGCCAGTCGGCATGGGCAAGGAGCGGTGCGGCAAGGCCGGCGGCGAGGACGAAGGTACGCAAGGGGGTCATGGAGGTCTCCTTTTTTCTCGGTGTGGCAAAGGACGGGGCGAGGACGCGGCGCATAGCATAGCGCGCGCCGCGGTGCTCGCCTATTGGGGTTTTCCCGCCTCAGTCCTCCAGCGTCATGAGGCTCGCGTTCCCGCCCACGGCGGCCGTGTTGATGCTGAGGCTGCGCTCATGGATCAGCCGCTCGGGGCGGTAGGGCGGAGTGAGCAGCGGCACGATCGGCCCGGGACGCTCGGCAAGCCGCCTGCGCCACAGGGCGGCGAGCGCGGCGTCGCCCTCGAAGAGCAGCAAATCGATGGGTTCGGCGAGCAGGTCTTCGCTCAGGCGGCAGCGGGCTTGCAGGGAAGCCGGCAGGTCGTGCCGGATGCGCTCGGTCTGCGGGTTTGCGGGCAGCACGAGCGGGGCGCCGTTGGCGAACGCCGTCACGATCTGGCCGGCGTAGCCCTCGGGCGTGGTGGCGAAGCCGCCGATGAGATGGCGCGGCAGGAAGCGCAGGCGATTCTCCTCTCCCGTTGGACCGGGCAAGAGCAATTCCTTGCCGACGAGCGAGCGTCCGCGCCAGGCTTCCAGCGTTTCGAGGAGCCGCTGCCTCGTTTCGGTGCCGAAGAGCGCTTCGCCACGGGCTTCCAGCCAGTCGCGCAGCGGGCCCAAGTCTGGAGGTTCGTGCAGGAGCCGGGCCTGGGGAAAGCGCGGCTCCGGGGCGCGCGCGAGCAGCCGCAGCAGGTAGAGCGGCCCGCCGGCCTTGGGGCCGGTGCCCGAGAGCCCCTCGCCGCCGAAAGGCTGCACGCCCACTGCGGCACCGATGATGGTGCGATTGACGTAGAGGTTGCCGACGTGGGCGCGCCGGGCGACGAATTCCACGGTGCCGTCGATGCGGCTGTGGATGCCCATCGTCAACCCATAGCCCGTGGCGGAGATCTCGTCGAGCAGGGCGTCGAGTGCTTCGGCGCGAAAGCGCTTCACGTGCAGGATGGGGCCGAAGCGCTCGCCGCCGATCGCTTCGATGCGGTCGATTTCGATCACCGTGGGGGCGACGAAGGTGCCGGCAGCGCAGGCGGACGGCGGCTCCAGCCTGTGCACGCGGTAGCCGGCGCGGGCCATGCGCTCGACGTGCGCTTCGAGCGCGGCGCGGGCTTCGTCGTCGATCACCGGCCCGACGTCGGTACGCAGGTCCCGCGGGTCGCCCAAGCGCAGCTCGCGCAGAGCCCCGAGCAGCATGGTCAGGGTCTTGTCGGCGATTTCTTCCTGCAGGCAGAGCACGCGCAGCGCCGAGCAGCGCTGCCCGGCCGAGTCGAAAGCGGAGGTGATCGCGTCGGCCACTACCTGCTCGGTGAGCGCGCTCGAGTCGACGATCATCGCATTGAGCCCGCCGGTCTCGGCGATCAGCGGCACTTCTTCCTCGCGTGCGGCGAGCGTGCGCTGGATGGCACGCGCCACGGCGGTGGAACCGGTAAACATCACGCCGCGGATGCGCGGGTCGGCCACCAGGCGCGCGCCCACCGTCTCGCCGCGCCCGGGCAGCAGCTGCAGCGCTTCGCCGGGGATGCCCGCTTCGTGCAGCAGCCGCACGGCCTCGAAGGCGGTGAGCGGCGTCTGCTCGGCGGGTTTGGCGAGCACGGCGTTGCCCGCCGCGAGCGCCGCGGCGATCTGGCCGACGAAGATCGACAAGGGGAAGTTCCAGGGGCTGATGCACACCACCGGGCCCAAGGGGCGCAGGTTCGGCTCTTCGTCGGCAAGGCTGCGGATCTCGGCGGCGTAGTAGCGGCAGAAGTCGACCGCCTCGCGGATTTCGCCCACGGCGTCGGCCCAGGTCTTGCCGGCTTCACGCACGATGAGCGCCAAGAGCGCGTCGGTGTGGGCTTCGAGCGTATCGGCCGCCGCCTCGAGTCGTCGGGCACGCTCCGGCGGGGGAGTCGCACCCCAGCGGGCCCGAACGGCGACCTCCAAGGCCGATTCGATCGTCGATTCGTCAGCCTCGATCGCCTCGCCGAGTATGTCTTCGGCATCGGCCGGATTGCGGCAGGGCAGCTCGAGGGCTCCTTGGCGCACGGTTCCCCCCACGAGCGGAGCGGCCGTGCGCCGGATCGTGTCCTCGGCGGCGATGCGGGCCGCGAGCCGGCGCTGGGTGGGGCGATCGGCGAGGTCCAGCCCCAGCGAATTGCGCCGCAGCGGCGCAAAGAGTTCGGGCGGCACGGGGATGTTGGGGTGCGGCGCGCCGCCGAGCGTCCGGGCGCGTGCCACCGGGTCGGCGAGCAGCGTTTCCAGCGGCACGTCGGCGGCGATGCGGTTGACGAAACTGGTGTTGGCGCCGTTTTCCAGCAGGCGGCGCACGAGATAGGGCAGCAGCGTCTCGTGGCTGCCCACTGGGGCGTAGATGCGCACCTGGCGGTGACGCTCGGGGTGGCCGACGATCGATTCGTAGAGCGGTTCACCCATGCCGTGCAGGCATTGGAATTCGTAATCGCCGGGCTGCCAGCGCTCGCCGGCCAGATGGAAGATCGCCGCGAGCGTGTGTGCGTTGTGCGTGGCGAATTGGGGGTAGACCACGTCGCGCGCGGCGAGCAGCCGCTTCGCGCAGGCGAGATAGGAAACGTCGGTATAGACCTTGCGCGTATAGACGGGGTAACCGGTGAGCCCATCGACCTGGGCGCGCTTGACCTCGCTGTCCCAGTAGGCCCCCTTGACGAGACGAATCATCAGCCGGCGCTCGCGTGCCCGAGCCCGAGCCACCAGCCAGTCGATGACGAAAGGGGCGCGTTTCTGGTATGCCTGCACGACGAATCCGAGCCCGTCCCAGCCGGCGAGCTCGGGGTCGGCGAGCGCCGCATCGAGCAGGTCGAGCGAGAGCTCGAGCCGGTCGGCTTCCTCGGCGTCGATGTTGAGGCCGATGTCGTAGCGCTTGGCGAGCCGGCACAGCTGCAGCAGGCGCGGCAGCAGCTCGGCGAGCACGCGGTCGGGCTGGGACCAGTGATAGCGCGGATGCAGGGCGCTCAGTTTCACCGAGATGCCGTTGCCGTCGATCACGCCGCGCCCGGCGTCGCGCCGGCCGATGGCGTGGCTGGCGTGCTCGTAATCGGCCAGATAACGCGCGGCGTCTTCGGCCGTCATTGCCGCTTCGCCCAGCATGTCGAAGGAGTAACGGAACCCTTTCTGCTCGAGCGGCCGCACGCGATCGAGCGCTTCCTTGATCGTGCGGCCGGTGACGAAGGTTTCACCCAGCAGGCGCATGGCCACGTCCAGCCCCTTGCGCACCAGCGGCTCGCCGCCGCGCGCGAGCAGGCGCGTGAGGGCGGAGGAAAGCGCCTTTTCTTCGGCAAGGGAAACGAGCTTGCCGGTGACGACCAAGCCCCAGGCGGCGGCATTGACGAAGATCGAGCGGCTGCGGCCCAGATGCTCGCGCCATTGGCCGCGCGCGAGCTTGTCGCGGATGAGGGCATCGCGCGTGGCGGCGTCCGGGATACGCAGCAGCGCCTCGGCCAGGCACATGAGCGCCACGCCTTCGCGGCTCGAGAGGCTGAATTCGGCCATCAGTGCGGCCACCCCGCCCTGCTTGCGCTGACGCTCGCGCAGGGCCTGGGCGAGTTCGGCAGCCAAACCTTCGATGTGCGGCAAGAGATCAGGCGGCCAAGCGGCCTCTTCGACACGGGTCGGTACACAATCTGGTTCCGGCGGCCGGGTGGCGAGCGCGATGAGGTCGCGCCGGGGGTCCGCAGGCGCTGCGGAGGCGGGAGTGAAGCTCATGGCGTCTCCCAAGAGAGGGGGGTGCGCCGATTATAAACCGTCCGGATGGAGGCATTGACGGAGCGCCGGAACCTCGTCGATCTTCCAGTGCGCCACCGCCCAGGCAAGGAGCTCCGCGGGCGGCGCGCCGCGCAGTTCCGCTGGGGGCGTATGGCCGAGAAAATCGAGCGCCTGGGCAAGGCGCACGCTCGCTTCGGCGGCTTCCAGTGGCCGGGCGCGCGTCTGCTTCGAGAGCTTGTCGCCGCGCGCGTCGACGGCCACCGGCAGGTGCGCATAGCGCGGCACCGGCAGGCCAAGGGCGCGATGCAGGGCGATCTGGCGCGCCGTGGAGCCGAGCAGGTCGGCGCCGCGCACCACGTCGGTGACGCCGCCGAGCGCATCGTCGATCACCACCGCGAGCTGATAGGCGAAGACGCCGTCGGCGCGCTTGACGACGAAGTCGCCCACCTCGCGCGGCAGATCCTCGACGACGCGCCCCTGGATGCGATCATCGAACACCACGCAGCCTTCGGCGCGGAAACGCCAGGCCCGCGCCGTTCTGCCCGGCGGCAGCCCCTCGCGGCAGGTACCGGGGTAGAGCGTGCTGCCATCGATCGCCCGCGGCGCCTCGGCGAGGTCTCTGCGGCTGCAGCCGCAGGGGTAGAGCCACCCCCTGTCGCGCAGCGTCGCAAAGGCGGCTTCATAATGGATGAGGTTCCGGCTCTGGTAGGCGACTTCGCCGTCCCAGGAAAAACCGTAGGCTTCGAGCGTGCGCAGGATGTCGGCATCCATGCCGGGAATGGCACGCGCCGCGTCGAGATCGTCGATGCGCACGAGCCAGCGCCCGCCGCGCGATCTCGCGTCGCAATGGCTGGCGAGCGCCGCCAGCAGCGAGCCGAAGTGCAGCCGGCCGGTAGGGGAGGGGGCGAAGCGGCCGACGACGGGGGAGGGCGGAGCGGCACGGGGCGGATGTTTCATCGTCGCTTGCGGCATGGCGGGGAAAGATGGCATGCTCGATCCTACTACGAGACGTGTGCAAGGAGAGGGGGATGGAGGAACGGCCCGTGCAGGGAAAGGACGGTGCGGCGTATCGGCTCCGGGAAGTGCCCCGCTGCCGGCGGCTGCCGCTGCGGGGTCTGGAAGAATCGTGCGTGCGCGAATGGGGGCCGGAAGGCGGGCTGCCCGTGTTCCTGCTGCACGGCTGGATGGACAGCGGTGCCACCTGGCAGTTCGTCGTCGATGTCCTCTTGGAGCAGGCGCCATCCTGCCGTCTGATCGCCCCGGACTGGCGCGGCTTCGGCGACAGCGCCTGGTGTGCCCACGGCTACTGGTTTCCCGACTATCTGGCAGACCTGGAGGCGCTGCTCGAAGCGCTCGCGCCAGGGAAAGAAGTCGTGCTGGTCGGGCACAGCATGGGCGGCAACGTCGCCGGGCTCTATGCCGGCATCCGCCCGGAGCGCGTGCGCGCGCTCGCCCTGCTCGAGGGATTTGGCCTGCCGGAACATCGTCCCGAAGAAGCGCCGCGGCGCTACCGCGCCTGGCTCGAGCAGCTCTCGGCTCCGCCGGCCTTGAAAGCGCCCGACTCGATCGAGGAATTCGCGCTACGCTTGTGTCAGCGGCATCCGAACCTGCCGCTGGAGCGGGCGCGCTTCGTGGCCGACTCCTGGCTGCGGCTAGCCCCCGACGGGCGGCTCGCCTTCCGCGCCGATCCGCGGCATAAGATCCTCAATCCCATTCTCTATCGTCTGGAGGAAGCCAAAGCCTGCTGGCGCGCCATCACCGCGCCTTGCCTGTGGCTGTGGGGCGAGGAATCGGAAATCCCCCGTCAGCTCGCTGCCGACTGGGAGGCGCGCAAGGCGTGTTTCCGTCGCTGGGAGGGTAGGACGATCGCCAAGACAGGGCACATGATGCACCACGAGCAGCCCGAGGCGGTCGCGCAGGCACTGGGGGAATTCATCGCCCGGACGGTGCGGATTCCGGGCTGACGTCCTTGGTGGCTCAGTCGATCACTTCCCAGCGACCTTCACCCACGGCGCATGCCTTGCCGCGAACTTTTTCCTTGCGTCCGTCGCGGGTGATCACCGCCTCGTAGTGTCGGCACTTGCGCCCGTTGCGGACGAATTCGTCGAGCGGGGTGACGGCGTAGGCCACGCCGTAAGGAGCGCGCCAGCTCACGGTCTGCCCCCGTTTACCCAGTTCCAGCGTGTGGCCGAAGCACGCCCGATCCTCTTCGTCCATGTCCCGCCCCAATTCGGCGCCGAGTACCGCCCCGAGCACGCTGCCGAGGATGATCGCCGCCGCGCGCCCGCTGCCGTCGCCGATCTGGCTCCCCACGACGGCGCCGGCCATGCCGCCCAGGGCCGCACCGAGCGCCTCGCGGTTGCAGCGTCCGGCATAGATGCCGAAATCATTGCCCCATTTTTTTCCCGAATACCCCAGATAGAGCGGGTCGTGCTGCTTGCGCCAGCCGTGGGCCGGGGCCCAAGAAGGAGGATCGGCAAGCACGGGGGCTGGCAGTGCAGAGGAGAGGAGGGTGGCTGCGGCGGCAATCAGGATGCCACGTGAAAAAGGACGTTCCATCGAAAGACTCCAGGATGTCATGCCGAACGATGCAAGATTATCTCGTGTCGTCGGTCGTGGCGCATCATTTTTTCAGACGGTAACTCAATTGCGGCCGCGTCAGCCCGAGCAGACGCGCTGCCGCCGAGAGATTGCCGCCGGCGCGTTCCACTGCGCGGTGCAAGAGCATGCGCTCGAAGGATTCGAGGGGAACGCCTCGTTCGATCAACGCGTCGGCGAGATCGGTGTGGGTCTCCCTGCTCTTTTCCTCCAGTCCGCCGCTCGTTCCAAGCACGTGGGCGCGCGTCTCCTCGCTTCCGTTGCCGACGAAAAGATGCTCGACCTCGATGGTGCCGTGGTTGGGTGCGAGAATCACGCCCCGTTCGATCACGTTCTCCAACTCGCGCACGTTGCCCGGCCAGTGGTATGCCTTGAGCGCCAGCATGGCCTTGTCGCTGATGCCGGTGATCTTCTTGCCGTGCAGGCTCTGGAAGCGCGCGATCATCGCCTCCACGAGCAGCGGGATGTCGGAGATGCGCTCTCGCAGCGGCGGGATGTGGATGGGGTAGACGTTGAGCCGGTAGAAGAGGTCGCGGCGAAAGCGCCCTGCCTCGACGGCCTGGTGCAAATCGACGTTGGTGGCCGCGACCAGTCGAACGTCGATCTTGCGCACCTGCTCGCCCCCGAGGCGTTCGATCTCGCCTTCTTGCAGCACCCGCAGGAGTTTTGCCTGGGCCGCGGGCGAGAGCTCTCCAACCTCGTCGAGAAAGAGGGTGCCACCGTTGGCGCGCTCGAATTTGCCGGCACGCGGGGCATGGGCACCGGTGAAGGCGCCGCGCTCGACGCCGAAGAGCTCGGATTCGATCAGCTCTTCAGGAATGGCCGCGCAGTTGACGGCCACGAAAGGCCCGTTTTTCCGCGGGCTGAGCTCGTGCAGCGTGCGCGCGAAGCGTTCCTTGCCAACGCCGGTTTCGCCCAGCAGCAAGACGGTGACTTGTGTCCCGGCGGCGCGCTCGAGCAAATCGTAGGTGCGTAGAAAAGCGGCAGAGGCACCGATGAGCTTGGGGACCCGGCGCGGTTCGACCAGCCGCTCGCGCATGCTCTCGATCTCTTCGCGCAATTCCAGCAGGCGCCCGACGATGGGATCTTCCTGAAAGAAACCGATCAGCTCCGGCGCGTCGCTCCATTCTTCGGCCGGCTTGCCGACGATATGGCAGCGCTCCTGTCCCATCGCCGCACAAGTGGTCTCCCGAAAGACGATGAAGCGATTCATGAAGGCCGAGGTATAGCCTGAAGCATAACCGATCATCATCCATCAGGCCGGCTCATCGCTCGTGCCGATTCCCTGCAGATGTGCCTGCGCTTCCCACGAGTGCTCCCAGGCGAATTCGCCGTGAAACGTTCCGGCTTCGAGCTCGATCGTGAGGGGGATGACACGGGCGCTGCCCTCGAGCATGTGCAGCTGGGGGCCGACGACGAAGGCGTCGCGCAGCGTGCCCTGCGGTCGGGTTTTCTTCGCCAGCTCGGCGTCGCGCATCCCGGAGACGAACCCCATGCGGGTGAGCAGCCGCCTCGCCTGCACCTTCCCGACCGAGGCGACCAATTCCTTGCGCAAGGCCGCAAGCGCTCCGACGTGCAGGAGCAGCATGCGATGTTCGCCGAGCCAGATCAAACCCTCTTCGGGAAGAAAACGCAGCAGGCTGCGCAGATCGGAGCCTTCCGGATACTGGATCGTCGCCATTTCCTCTCCTCGGTGGTTCGGCGTCTGGGCGCCGTGGTGTGCAGGATGTCCGATGGGGATGATGGTACCCGCGGACCTGTCCGCAGCGTCTGTCGTTGCGTTGAGGATGGTTGTTATGATTAAGTCATAAAAAGGGTGTTTGTCGTGTTGCAATGCAATAAATTTGTTGTATCAAATGATCAATGCGCTTTGGCGAATTTTATCAAAAGATCAGCCTGTACCGGAAAAATCTCGAGAAATATCGGTGTTTACGAGAGATTATTTTTTGGCACTGAAATTGCTACAAGGGAGACGCAGGACGAACCTAGGGCAGAAGCGGAGAAAAGGCATGAAACCTGCAGCAGAAGCATTCGACGTCGGGCGCAAGTTCGTGCGCGTGCTGGAGCGGCGTCCCGACGGGCTGGTGGCCTTCGAGTTCGCCATCGGTGAGCCGGATCTGTGCGTCGACATGCTGCTGCCCGCCGAGGCGTTCGCGCGTTTCTGTGAGGAGCAGCAAGTGATCCATCTGGAGGGAGCGGCACGTGAAGACGGGCTTTCCGACTGGGATTGGAGCATGCGCACGGCGGCACAGCAACGGTTTCGCTGAGCATCATTCATTCGAAAGAGGAGGAGAGGATCCATGCAAATTGATCTGCGAACGGTGACGATCAAGCCACTGCGCCATACGTTCGACCACATCGCGCGCTATCTCGGCACCGACAAACCGGTGTCGCGCTACCTCGAAGGCAGCATCGGCATCCAGCCGAAGGACATTTTCCACTACCGCCCAACCTGGGAGCCGGAGCGGGAGATCTTCGATGAGGGACGCACGAAGATCCGTATGAAGGATTGGGATGCGCTCAAGGATCCGCGCCAGTTCTATTACGGTGCCTATACCAGTGCCCGGGCCCGGCAGCAGGATACGGCCGAGGCCAATTTCGACTTCGTCGAATCGCGCGGCTTGGTCGAGGCGCTACCCGAGGAGGTGCGGCAAGCCGCCATCGCGCTGCTCGTGCCCCTGCGCCACCTCGCTTGGGGAGCGAACATGAACAACGCCGCCGTTTGTGCCTACGCCTATGGCGGAATGGCGGCGCAGGCAGCCATCTACCAGTCGATGGACCAGCTCGGCATCGCGCAGTACCTTACGCGCATCGGGTTGCTCTTGGGAGACGTGGAGGCGCTGTCGGCGGGCAAGCAAGCTTGGATGAACGATCCGGCCTGGCAGCCGCTGCGTCGCTACGTCGAGGACAGTTTCGTCGTCAAGGATCCTTTCGAGCTGCACACGGTGCAAAACCTCGTGCTCGACGGGCTGCTCTACCCCCTGGTCTATGACACGATCGTCGATCAGGTCTTTGCCGCGCGCGGCGGGGCGGCGATCGCCATGCTCTCCCAGTTCATGACCCAGTGGTCGGCGGAGACGCGCAAGTGGGTCGATGCGACGCTGAAGGCGATCGTGACGGAATCGGCGGAGAACCGCAGCATCGTGCAGGATTGGGTCGATGCTTGGCTTCCCCGGGCGAAGGAGGCCTTGTTGCCGGTGGCGGCGATCGCCGTGTCCGAGCAAGCGCCGGCGCTGCTCGATGAGGTGATGGAGGGGTTTGCCCAGCGCCTGGCCAAGATCGGCCTGTCGGCCTGAGGGAGGAAAAAGATGTCGACCGTATTCATCGCCTTTCAGACGAACGAAGAGACCCGCCCGATCATCGAGGCCATCGTCGAGGACAACCCCCACGCGCGCGTCAATGAAGCGCCGGCCATGGTGAAGATCGATGCCGATGGGCGGCTCGTCGTCAAACGCAGCTCGATCGAGGAGCGCCTCGGGCGCGAGTTCGATCTGCAGGAGCTGCACGTCAACCTCATCTCGCTCTCTGGCAACATCGAAGAGGACGAAGATGAATTCGTGCTGGTTTGGAAAAACTGACACCGGGAAGGAGCAAGGGACATGGATATGCAAGTGGCGAAAAAGAAGCTCGGACTGAAGGAGAAGTACCAGGTCATGACGCGGGATCTCGACTGGACCCCGACCTACCAGAAGATGGAGGACATCTACCCTTACGTACACTATGAGGGGATCAAGATCCACGACTGGGACCGCTGGGAGGACCCTTTCCGCCTGACGATGGACGCCTACTGGAAGTACCAGGCGGAAAAGGAGAAAAAGCTCTACGCCATCATCGACGCCTATGCGCAGAACAATGGGCATCTCAACGTCACCGACGCGCGCTACATCAACACCGTCAAGCTCTTCCTCACCGGGGTCAGCCCTCTGGAATACATGGCACACCGCGGGTTTGCCCACGTCGGGCGGGCTTTTCCGGGGCCGGGGCCGCGCGTCGCCTGTCTGATGCAGTCGCTCGACGAGATGCGCCACTTCCAGACCCAGGTCCACGCCATCTCCAACTACAACAAGTATTACAACGGATTCCACGATTTCCGGCAGTGGCACGATCGGGTCTGGTACCTCTCGGTGCCGAAATCCTTCTTCGATGACGCGATCACCGCGGGGCCGTTCGAATTCATGGTCGCCATTGGGTTTTCCTTCGAATACGTGCTCACCAATTTGCTGTTCGTGCCTTTCGTCTCGGGTGCGGCCTATAACGGCGACATGGGAACGATGGCCTATGGCTTCTCGGCCCAATCCGACGAGGCGCGGCACATGACGTTGGGGCTGGAGGTGATCAAATTCATCCTCGAGCAGGACCCGGACAACCTTCCGATCGTGCAGCGCTGGATCGACAAATGGACCTGGCGCGGCTATCGGGTACTGACGCTCGTGGCGATGATGATGGACTACATGCTGCCCAAGCGCACCATGAGCTGGAAGGAAGCCTGGGAAATCTACTTCGAGGAGAACGGCGGGGCGCTCTTCCGGGATCTCTCCCGCTACGGCATCCGTATGCCCAAGTGCGCGGAGACGATCGCACTCGAAAAGGATCATCTCTCGCACCAGGCCTGGTGCACTTTCTACAACTACACCGCGGCCACGGCGTTCCATACCTGGATACCGACCGAAGACGAGATGCAGTGGCTCTCGGCAAAATATCCCGAGAGCTTCGACAAATACTACCGCCCGCGCTGGGATTTCTGGCGCGAGCAGGCGGCCAAGGGGAACCGTTTCTACAACACCACCTTGCCGATGCTGTGCCAGACCTGCCAGATCCCCATGCTCTTCACCGAGCCGGGCGATCCGACCAAGATCTGCTATCGCGAAACCGATTACGAAGGTATGAAGTACCACTTCTGCTCGGATCACTGCAAGGAGATCTTCGAGCACGAACCGGAGAAATACGTTCAGGCCTGGCTCCCGGTGCACCAGATCTATCAGGGCAATTGTTTCCCCGAAGGAACCGATCCCACGGCCGAAGGATTCGATCCGCTCAAAGCAGTATTGCAGTGGTACAACATCGTCCACGGTCGTGACAATCTCGACTTCGAAGGTTCGGAAGATCAGAGGAATTTCGCCGCCTGGCGTGCCCAGGCCACGCGAAACGTTTGAATAAGATCATTCTTTTGACATGAGACGACGGTACCAAAGTAACCGTCGTCCTTTAGGGAAGGAGACTGACATGGCCGTTGCTGCCATTCGTGAATATTCGTTCGCACCGCTCGACCTCGAGGAGAAATTCCACGGAAACCGCCTCCTCTACGTGGGTTGGGACGATCACCTGATGTTCTGCGCCCCGTTCGCTTTTCCTCTGCCGCCGACGATGCCCTTCCGCGATCTGGTAGAGAAGGTGCTGCCGCCTGCCTACAGCTACCACCCCGATTTCGCCCGCATCGATTGGGCGGCGGTGCAGTGGTTCAAATCCGGCCAGCCGTGGCAGCCGCAATGGGACGAGAGCCTGGAGCAGAATGGGTTGCGCCACAAGGACGTGATCCGTTTCCGTACGCCGGGTCTGACCGGCCTGCAGGGCTCGTGCAGTTGAGCGCGACTCGAATCACCGGGAGGAAGGGATGATCCATCAGCTGACGATCGAGCCGCTCGGTCAAACGATCGAGGTCGAGGAGGGACAGACCATCCTCGATGCGGCGCTGCGTGCCGGCATCTGGCTACCGCATGCCTGTTGCCATGGTCTGTGCGCCACCTGCAAGGTGCAGGTGCTCGAAGGGGAAGTCGATCATGGCGAGGCATCCAACTTCGCCCTGATGGATTTCGAGCGGGAAGAAGGAAAAACGCTTGCCTGCTGTGCCCGGCTGGAAAGCGACGTGGTGATCGAAGCGGAGATCGATGAGGAACCCGATGCCGAGATCATTCCGGTGCGCGATTATGCCGGCACCGTCAGCCGGCTCGTCGAGCTTACGCCAACCATCAAGGGCGTCTTCATCATGCTCGACGAGCCGCTGCACTTCCAGGCGGGGCAGTACATCAACCTCGAGATCGACGGTGGACGGCTCACTCGGGCGTTTTCGCTGGCCAATCCGCCTTCGCGAGCAACGGAGGTGGAACTCAACGTTCGCTTGGTGCCCGGAGGAGAAGGGACGACCTGGATCCACACGCAGCTTGCCGAAGGCGACCGTATCCGGCTCTCCGGCCCCTACGGTCGCTTCTTCGTGCGCAAGTCCGCTCCGGGCGACCTCATCTTCATGGCGGGTGGGTCGGGGCTGTCGAGCCCCCGTTCCATGATCCTTGATCTGCTGGAAAAGGGAGATCGGCGCAACATGACGCTCATCTACGGGCAGCGCCGCCGCGACGAGCTCTACTATCACGAGGAGTTTCTCGAATTGGCCCGTCGGCACTCCAATTTCCGCTATGTGCCGGCACTCTCCGAGGAACCGACCGAGTCTGCATGGGAGGGGTTCCGCGGCTTCGTGCATGAGGCGGCCAAAGCGGCTTTCGGTGGCGATTTCCGCGGCCACAAGGCATATCTGTGCGGGCCGCCGAAGATGATCGAGGCGTGCATCGCCACTCTGATGCAGGGAAGGTTATATGAGAGAGACATTTATACGGAGAAGTTCATCTCGGCGGCCGACGCGCAACAGGTGCGCAGCCCCTTGTTCCGCACCCTGTGAGGGAGAAGCGCCGATGGTGGTGCGTTCAGGGGCGCAGGGTGAAGAAGTCGCGCGGCATGTGCCGGACGGCTTCGAGCGTGCGCAGGATGTGCTCGCGCAGCACCGCTGCGGCCGCATCGGCGTCTCGCCGCAAGGCCGCTTCGAACAGGGCTTGATGTTCCGCATGGACGTCGCGCGGGATGGGGCGACGGAACACGCTCAGGCGCCGGTAGCGCTCCGACTGGCGATAGAGGATGGCCTGGAAATGAAGCAGCCAGCGCGAGGGGCAAGCCTGGATCAGACTCTCGTGGAAGAGGCGGTTGCGCAGCTCCCATTCCGCCACCACTGCGTGATCCTGATCCAGGCGATCCTCGGCGCGGCTCAGCAGATGAAAGGCCGAGACGAGCTTCGCTTCCCATTCCTCGCCGCCAGCCTGGATCGACTGGCGCAGCGCCTCGGTCTCGAGCAGGACCCGCGTGCGGGTGATGTCCTCGAAGTCGGTCAAGGACATCGGCGCGACGCGAAACCCCCGCTGCCCTTGCACCAGCACGAGGGCATCGGAGACCAGGCGCAGCAGGGCTTCGCGCAAGGTGCCCGCGCCTACGCCGTAGCGGTCCTTGAGATGTTCGACGCGCAGCTTCTCGCCCGGAGCGAGGATGCCCTCGACGATGTCGTCGCGCAGGCGCTGATAGGCCGCTTCGACGAGGGTGGTCGGTTCTGGGGGAGACGGTATGGTTCGGTCGTTCATGGGAATGAAGGAAAAAGTCGAGTCGCATTATAGCCGACTCGAGGGTGCAAGAGCGCTTGTAAATCTCGAGATTTTGTGGTGTAATCAAAAAAACGATATGACTCGATAAAAAGGAGGGGAGATGGAGCTGGAGGTTCCGACCACGACTCTGAGCTGGGAAGCGGGACACGCGGCCGTTGCGGCCGCGGTAGCGCACGCGCAGCGGCTCGGGGTGCGCATCAACGTGGCCGTGTGCGACGCGTCTGGCCTGCTCGTCGCCTTCCTGCGCATGCCGCTTTCCTTCCCCCAATCGATCGAACTCGCCATCGACAAGGCGCGTACGGCGGCGGGCTTCGGCTTTCCGACTTCGGCCTGGATGGCCGTATGCGGCGAGGACGAAGCGATGAAACTCGGGTTTTCCTCGCGAGCAGGGTTGATCGTGTTCGGTGGCGGGGTGCCGATCCGCCGTGGCGAGCGCGTCGTCGGCGGCGTCGGCGTCTCTGGTGCCTCCGCAGCCCAGGACGAGGAATGCGCCCGCGCTGCTTTGTCTGCTTTGGGTCTGTCGGAAGGCTCGTGAGGGGATGCATCCCAGCATAAAGCGGAGGAGAAGATGGAGACGATGGAGAGGGTAGATCCCCCCCAGAGACTGGCCCCGCCCCTGAGGGTCGAGGCGAGCGGCGAGCGAGGGGAGCATGAAGTGCTGCTGGTGCAGACCGGCGAAGTCTACACCTGTAGAGAACGCGAGACGCTGCTCGAGGGAATGTGCCGCTTGGGGCGTAGGGGAATCCCCGTCGGTTGCCTCGGCGGCGGATGTGGCATCTGCAAGGTCCGGGTGGTACGGGGCGAGGTCGTTCGGATCGGGCCGATCAGTAGGGCTCATATCAGCGAGGAGGAGGAAGGGCAAGGATACACCCTGGCGTGTCGTGCCGCTGCGAAGGGTTCAGTCACGCTGGAGGTGGTCGGCAAAATGCAGAAAGCTTTTTTCCGCGGTTTCACCGTACAGCAGGATATTTCACGCACGAAAGAAGGAGGAGCGTCATGGGAGTCTTGAGGATGGGACATGCCAGCCTGCGCGTCATGGATATCGACGCGGCAGTGCGGCATTATGAAGACGTGCTCGGTTTGAAAACCACGATGCGCGACAAGAATGGCAACGTCTACTTGAAGTGCTGGGACGAATGGGACAAATATTCCCTGATCTTGACCCCCTCGGATCGGGCGGGTCTGAATCACGTCGCCTATAAGGTCGAAAAAGAAGAGGACCTCGACGTCCTGCAAAAACGCATCGAGGATTATGGCATCTCCACCGAGATGCTGCCCGAAGGCAGCCTTCCGTCGACCGGGCGCATGCTGAAATTCCTGCTGCCCAGCGGCCACGAGATGCGTCTGTACGCGACGAAGGAATACGTCGGCACCGAGGTCGGCACCGTCAATCCCGACCCTTGGCCCGACGGGCTCAAAGGAGCGGGGGTGCACTGGCTCGATCATTGCCTCCTGATGTGCGAGCTCAATCCGGAGAAGGGCATCAACCATGTGGCCGACAACACCAAGTTCATGCAAGAGGTGCTCGACTTCTTCCTCGTCGAGCAAATCGTCGTCGGACCGGAAGGTTCGGTGAAGGCGGCCACTTGGCTCGCGCGCACGTCTACGCCGCACGACATCGCTTTCGTCGGCGGGCCGCGGATGGGGTTGCATCACATCGCTTTCTTCCTCGACTCCTGGGAGGACTTGCTGAAGGCAGCCGACGTGATGGGCAAACACCGCACCAAGATCGATGCCGGGCCGACGCGCCACGGCGTGACGCGCGGCGCCACGATCTACTTTTTCGACCCCAGCGGCAACCGCAACGAGACTTTTGCCGGACTCGGCTATCTCGCCCAACCGGATCGTCCGGTCACGACTTGGACCGAGGACAGGCTCTGGAGCGGCATTTTCTACCATACTGGTGAAGCGATGCCGTCCTTCACGGACGTCTATACCTGATGAGGGCGCGGCCGGGCCCGTCGGTCCGGCTGCTTTTTCACGTTCCCCTGCTCGACACAAGGATGATCATGAAAGAAATCCGCAACTTCATCGACGGCGCTTTTGTGGCTACCGGCAAGACCTTCGAGAAGCGTTCCCCCGTCGATGGGCAGGTGATCGCCTTGGTGCATGAGGCTGGCCAGGCCGAAGTCGACGCTGCGGTGCAGGCGGCGCGCGCGGCGCTCAAGGGTCCTTGGGGCAAGCTGACGGTGGCCGAGCGCGCCGAGCTGCTCTACGCCGTGGCCGACGGCATCAATCGGCGTTTCGACGAATTCCTCGCGGCCGAATGTGCCGATACCGGCAAACCGATGAGCTTGGCGCGCCACATCGACATTCCGCGCGGTGCGGCCAACTTCAAGGTCTTCGCCGACGTCGTCAAGAACGTGCCGACGGAATTCTTCGAAACGCCGACGCCCGACGGCAAGGGCGCCCTCAACTATGCGGTGCGGCGCCCCATCGGCGTGGTCGGCGTGATCTGCCCATGGAACCTGCCGCTCTTGCTCATGACCTGGAAGGTCGGTCCGGCGCTTGCCTGCGGCAATACGGTGGTTGTCAAACCCTCCGAAGAAACGCCGCAGACGGCCACGCTGCTGGGCGAAGTGATGAACGAAGTCGGCGTGCCGAAAGGGGTATATAACGTCGTGCACGGCTTCGGTCCGCAATCGGCCGGTGAGTACGTCACCACGCACCCAGGGGTGAACGCCATCACCTTTACCGGCGAGACGCGCACGGGCGAAGTCATCATGAAGGCTGCGGCCCACGGGGCGCGTCCCGTCTCACTCGAGATGGGCGGCAAGAATCCGGGGATCATTTTCGCCGACTGCGACTTCGAAGCGGCGCTCGAAGGGACGATGCGTTCGGTGTTTGCCAACTGCGGCCAGGTGTGCCTCGGAACCGAGCGTCTCTATGTCGAACGTCCCATTTTCGAGCGCTTCGTCGAGGCGCTCAAAAAAAGCGCCGAGAATCTGAAACTGGGACGCCCAGAGGATCCCGAGACCAACCTCGGGCCGCTCATCTCCCACGAGCATCGCCGCAAGGTGCTCTCGTACTACGAAAAAGCCAAGGCGCTGGGGGCGACCGTCGTCACTGGCGGCGGCATTCCCGACATGCCGCCGGAGCTTGCCGGCGGTTCCTGGATCCAGCCCACGATCTGGACCGGGCTGGGCGACGATTCTCCCATCGCGCGGGAGGAAATTTTCGGCCCCTGCACCCTGATCCAGCCGTTCGACGATGAGGACGAAGTGATCGCTCGGGCGAACGACACCGACTATGGCTTGGCCTGTTCGATCTGGACCAAAGACCTCTCGCGGGCACACCGCGTCGCCGGACAGATCGAGGCCGGACTCGTGTGGGTGAATTCCTGGTTCCTGCGCGATCTGCGCACGCCTTTCGGTGGCATGAAGCAATCCGGCATCGGTCGCGAGGGGGGCGTGCATTCCCTCGAGTTCTACACCGAGCTCAAGAATATTTGCGTCAAACTGTGAAGGCGAGGGCACGATGAGCGAAAACAACCCCGAAATCGGCCGCAGTATCGTCGCCGCCGGTATTCGTACCAATTACCACGACATGGGGAGCGGATTTCCCGTGCTGCTCATCCATGGCTCCGGGCCTGGCGTATCGGCCTGGGCCAACTGGCGGCTGGTGATGCCCAAGCTGGCGGAAAAGTCCCGGGTGATCGCACCCGACATGGTGGGGTTCGGCTTTACCGAGCGCCCGCAAGGCTATACCTATTCGCTGGACAATTGGGTGCAGCATGCCTTGGGGCTACTCGATGCACTCGGCCTCGAGCAAGTCGACCTGGTAGGCAATTCCTTTGGCGGAGCGCTGTCGCTTGCGCTCACCATTCGCCATCCCCAACGCGTCCGCCGGCTCGTGCTGATGGGTAGCGCCGGCGTTCATTTCGAGATCACTCCGGGTCTGGATGCCGTGTGGGGCTATACGCCCAGCTTCGAGAACATGCGCAAGATCATGGATCTTTTCGCCTGGGATCGGAATCTGGTCAATGACGAACTGGCCGAGCTGCGCTATCGTGCCAGCATTCGTCCCGGGTTTCAGGAAAGCTTCGCCGCCATGTTCCCGGCGCCGCGCCAGCGCTGGGTCGATGCGCTCGCCAGCCCCGAAGAAGCGATCCGCGCCATCCCGCACGAGACCTTGGTCATTCACGGCCGCGAAGACCGCATCATTCCGCTCGAGACTTCGCTCAAACTGTCGCAGTTGATTTCACGGGCGCAACTGCACGTCTTTGGCCGTTGCGGACACTGGACGCAGATCGAGCACGCCGACCGTTTTGCCCGGCTGGTGAGCGATTTCTTCGCCGAGGCGAGCGCCGACGAACCCCATCCCCTGGAAGGAACGGCATGATGGAAGATCCCCTGTTGCAGCGACTGGGCGAGGAGCTCTACGAGGCGTGGAAAGGCTGCCGCGTGGTCGAGCCGCTCAGCCAGCGTCACCCGGAGCTGACGATCGAAGAGGCCTACCGCATCCAGCAGCATTTCATCGGGCAACGGCTCGCCGCTGGCGAGCGCGTGGTCGGCAAGAAAATCGGCGTCACGTCCAAGGCCGTCATGAACATGTTGGGCGTGTATCAACCGGATTTCGGCTACTTGCTCGACGGCATGGTCTACAACGAGGGCGAGGCGATTCCCGCCGACACCCTCATCCAACCCAAGGCCGAGGGTGAGATCGCCTTCCTGCTCAAGCGCGACCTGCGTGGCCCCGGAGTGACTGCGGCCGACGTGCTCGCGGCCACCGAGGCGGTAATGGCCTGTTTCGAGATCGTCGACTCCCGCATCCGCGACTGGAAGATCAAGATTCAGGACACCGTGGCCGACAATGCCTCCTGTGGTGTCTTTGTGCTCGGCGATCGATTGGTCGATCCCCGTCGCGTCGATCTCTCCACCTGCGGCATGGTGCTGGAGAAGAACGGCGAGATCGTCGCCACGGGCGCCGGGGCAGCCGCACTCGGCGCGCCGGCCAATGCCGTGGCCTGGCTCGCCAATACGCTCGGCCAGTTGGGCGTGTCCCTCCAGGCCGGTGAAATCATCCTATCGGGCTCGCTCGCTGCCATGGTGCCAGTGCGCGCGGGCGACAACCTCAGCGTGACGATCGGCGGCATCGGCCGCTGCTCGGTCCGTTTCACCTGATACCAAGAGAAGAGGGAACCCATGAAGAAGAAGATCCGCTGCGCCGTGATCGGCTCCGGCAACATCGGCACTGATCTGCTCTACAAACTCAAACGCAGCAGCGTGCTCGAACCCGTATGGATGGTCGGCATCGACCCGGCTTCCGAAGGGCTCGCGCGTGCCCGCGAGATGGGGCTCAAGACCACCGCCGAGGGCGTCGACGGCTTGCTCCCCCATGTGGAAGAAGACGGGATCCGCATCGCCTTCGACGCGACCAGCGCCTACGTGCACCCGGAAAACAGCCGCAAGCTCAACGCGCTCGGCGTGTTGATGATCGACCTCACCCCGGCGGCGATCGGCCCCTACTGCGTACCCCCGGTCAACCTCAAGGAACACGTCGGCAAGGGTGAGATGAACGTCAACATGGTCACCTGCGGCGGTCAGGCGACCATCCCCATGGTGTATGCCGTCTCTCGTGTGCAACCGGTCGCCTACGGCGAAATCGTCGCCACCGTGGCGAGCAAGTCCGCCGGTCCGGGCACGCGCAAGAACATCGACGAATTCACCCGCACCACCGCCGGGGCGGTGGAGAAAGTGGGCGGCGCCAAGAAAGGCAAGGCCATCATCATCCTCAACCCCGCCGAACCGCCGCTCATCATGCGCGACACGGTGCATTGCCTCACCGAGACTGAACCCGAGCGCGAGCTCATCACCGCCTCGATCCACGACATGATCAAGGAAGTGCAGAAGTACGTTCCCGGCTACCGCCTGGTCAATGGCCCCGTCTTCGACGGCAACCGCGTCTCCGTCTATCTCGAAGTCGAAGGGCTGGGCGATTATCTGCCCAAATACGCCGGCAACCTCGACATCATGACCGCGGCCGCGGCGCGCACCGCCGAGATGTTCGCCGAAGAAATCCTGGCCGGCAAACTGCGCCTGGAACCCAATCGCGCCGTAGCGCTCGTCTGATAGGAGACAACGATGGATCTTCGCGGCAAGAAAATCACCGTTCATGACATGACCCTGCGCGACGGGATGCACCCCAAGCGCCATCAGATCACGCTCGAGCAGATGGTGGCGATCGCCAAGGGGCTCGACGAAGCGGGCGTGCCCCTCATCGAAATCTCCCACGGCGACGGGCTGGGCGGCGCTTCGGTCAATTACGGTTTTCCGGCGCACAGCGACGAAGAGTATCTCGCCGCCGTCATCCCCCAGCTCAAGCGCGCCAAAGTCTCGGCCCTGCTGCTGCCGGGCATCGGCACCGTCGATCACCTGAAAATGGCCTACGAACTCGGGGTGAATACCATCCGAGTGGCAACGCACTGCACCGAAGCCGACGTCTCCGAACAGCACATCGGCATGGCGCGCAAACTCGGTATGGACACCGTGGGCTTTCTCATGATGGCCCACATGAACACGCCCGAAGGTCTGGTGCAGCAAGCCAAGCTCATGGAGAGCTACGGCGCCAACTGCATCTACATCACCGATTCGGCCGGGCATCTGCTACCCGACGGCGTCAAGGCGCGCGTGGGCGCGGTGCGCGAGGCGCTCAAGCCCGAAACTGAGCTCGGCTTCCATGCCCACAACAATCTCGGCATGGCGATCGCCAATTCGCTCGCCGCGATCGAAGTGGGTGCCGTGCGCATCGATGGTTCGGCTGCCGGGCTGGGCGCGGGCGCAGGCAACACGCCCACCGAAGTGCTGGTGGCCGTGTGCGATCTCATGGGCATCGAGACGGGCATCGACGTCTTCAAGATCCAGGACGTGGCCGAAGACCTCGTCGTTCCCATCATGGACTTCCCCATCCGCATCGATCGCGACGCCCTCACCCTGGGCTACGCCGGCGTCTACGGCTCTTTCCTGCTCTTTGCCAAACGTGCCGAGCAGAAATACGGCATCCCGGCGCGCGAGCTCCTGGTCGAACTGGGGCGTCGCGGTATGGTGGGGGGGCAGGAAGACATGATCGAAGATACGGCGCTCAGCATGGCCAAGGCGCAGGAGAAGGCAGCATGAAATTGTCCCAGGAAGTGATCGAACGCCTGGCGGAGCACCTCGAGCGCTGCGAGCTCGAGGCGCGCGACACGACAAAGATCACCGACGAGCATCCCGACATGGATTGGGAAGACGCCTACGCTATCCAAGAGGCGATCAAGCAGCGCAAGCTCGGTCGTGGAGCACGGGTGGTCGGTTTCAAGGCGGGGCTCACCTCCCATGCCAAGATGCGGCAGATGGGCGTCTCCACCCCGTGTTTCGGGTTCCTTGTCGACGACTATGCCGTTCCCGAAGGGGGAGAGATCGACACTTCCGCGCTCATCCATCCCAAGGTCGAGCCGGAGATCGCGTTTGTGACCAAGGCGCCCCTCAAGGGGCCAGGATGCCACATCGGTGCGGTGCTCGCCGCCACCGATTTCGTGATTCCCGCCATCGAAGTGATCGACAGCCGCTACCGAGATTTCAAATTCGACCTGAAGAGCGTGATTGCCGACAACTGCTCGAGTAGCCGTTTCGTCGTGGGAGGGCGCATCGCGCCACCTCAGGAGCTCGATTTGCGCACGATCGGAGTAGTGCTAGAGAAAAACGGTGAGCCAGTAGCCTTCGGCGCCGGTGCCGCCGTGCTGGGACATCCGGCAAGTGCTATCGCCATGCTTGCCAACGAGCTGGGACGGCGTGGTGAGGAGATCCCGGCCGGCAGCCTCATCCTCTCGGGCGGAATCACGGAAGCCGTGAGCGTGCAAAAAGGCGATGCGATCTCGCTGCGCGTGCAGCACCTGGGATCGGTCGGGGTTCGTTTTCGTTGACAAGGAGAAATCATGCCGTTCGTGCATATCTACATTCTCGAAGGTCGTACCGAAGAGCAGAAGAAGGCGGCAATCGCCAAGGTGACCGAGGCGCTGGTTGAATCGCTCGGTTCGCCCAAGGAGAACATCCGCGTGATGATCCAGGAAGTGCCGAAGTCGCAATGGGGTATCGGCGGCGTGACGGCCAAGGATGTAGGACGTTAAAGATAAATTAAGGTTTAAATATTCATGACTGTATGTAATTTATTCAACACAATATGATAAATAAATATAATGTACCGGACAGCTAAGCCGCTATACCCAATCAATCTCTTTCGAGAAAGACGACCATGAACGTTTTTGTAACTATGCTTGGTATTGGTGGTAATGGCCCTCTGGTTGGAATTAAGGACACTATGGATGTGGCAGGTGTTCCAACCCGGGCTGGCAGCCGTGCTCTTGATAATGCTCCGGCAGCATCAGCCAACGCTGAGGTGGTTGACCGCTTGCTTGCTGCTGGTTATTACTTAGTGGGCAAGACAAACCTACACGAACTTGCCTTTGGCACTACGGGCATTAATTGTTGGACTGGTACCCCACTCAATCCAAAATATCCTGATCGCGTGCCAGGAGGTTCGTCTAGTGGCTCAGCTGTAGCTGTTGCCAACGGTAGCGTGGATGTTGCGCTAGGTACCGACACTGGAGGTTCAATTCGTATTCCAGCGGCGTGTTGCGGTGTTTTCGGTCTAAAGCCAACGTTTGGACGAATCAGCCGACGTGGCGTGATGCCAGCTGTTACAAGTCTTGATTGTGTCGGACCTTTCGCTCGAGACATGGAAACACTAATTGACGTGATGTGCGTGCTTGATCCAACCTTTTCTCCTCCGCCTGACACGATTGACGTACGAATTGGGATTATTGAGACATCGGCTGCTCCTTGGATACGAAAATCCGTAGAAAATGCGGTAAAAAATAGTGGATTTTCGTATGATAATACACGTTTAGAATTAATGAATGAAGCGTATAATGCAGCCATTCATGTTATTAACGCAGAAACTTGGTCTGCATACGGCGCCTTACTGGCTACCGGGCTATTAGGGGAGGATGTAGCCCGCAGGTTACAATCTGCCTCGTTCACCACTCGAGACGATATTGTGGCTGCTAATGTCGTGCGTGCCCGCTTTACTGAAAAAGTAGATGAACTCCTGCAAGATTTTACGATTTTGGCCTTGCCGACCATGGTTGATGCCCCGCCAAGTCTTAAAGATTCATCTGATACCAGTAGGCTTATTACTATGACTTCGTTAGTTCGCCCATTCAATCTTTCTGGTCATCCGGCTATAACTATTCCCTTACCTAATTCTGACGAATGTCCAGTGAGTTTGCAACTGGTAGCAGCCAAACATGACGATGAACGCCTTTGTTCAGTGGCTAGGCACATCGCGCGTCAATTTAACTAATGCTTAATCAGATTGGAGATAACGATGCTAGCTAAAATTTCAAAAGAGCAAGAAGGTTTGGAAACGGAGATGAATAATGTCAAATTTAATTCCCTTCTCTGTGATATCCGTAGGCGACGTAAAGAGTTCGAGGCGCAGAGATTCATCTCTCAGGATATCATACAGCGATTCAAGGAAATTGGTGTATATCGGGCGTTGGTAGCAAGGCGTTTCGGCGGTGATGAGAAATCACCAGCTGAGTTTTGCCAGCTTATTGAGCGTATCGCCCAGGCAGACGGATCTGCTGGTTGGGTGGCAAGCTTCGGAATCGGCGGAATTTATCTGTCTGCATTGCCACTGACGACATTGGAGAAAATCTACGCCAATGGACCTGATGTGGTGTTTGCAGGTGGCATTTTTCCTCCACAGCCTGCTGAGGTAGTTGACGGCGGTTTCAAAGTCAACGGTCGTTGGAGTTGGGTTAGCGGTTGTATGGGTGCCGAGTTGATCGGTGCTGGTATCTTGCCTAGAAGTGGTGAGAATACCAGTCTGCCGCGTATGGCGGTAATGCCTCGCGAGAAGGTGACAATTGAACAGAATTGGGAGGTGATGGGCTTGCTCGGTACAGGTAGTCATGATATTGTAATAAAAGATGTAATCGTTCCTGAAGAGTGGACTTTTATTCGTGGTGGGACCTCGTCCCTTGAGACTCCGCTTTATCGTTACCCAGCACTCTCGTTTGCTGCTCAGGTGCTCACCGTGGTGGGCTTGGGGATTGCCCGTGCAGCTATTGATGAAGTACTTAATATGGCCTCTGGCCGTGTCTCCGTGACTGGGGCACCCAATCTAGGTGAGCGTGTCTATGCTCAGCTAGAGATCGCTAAAATCGAAGCAGAGTTGCGTTCCGCTCGTGCGTGGTTTTACGAGGCTATTGACGATGTTTGGCAGATATTGCTTAAGGGGAATAAACCAAGCGATCATATGGTGAGCATGTTGCGTTTGTCTACTACCCACGCTTCGCGCGTGAGCGCAGATGTAACGCGTCGCGCCCAGCTGGTTTCCGGTGGTTCTGGTGTCTATGAATCCTGCCCGTTGGCTCAGCAGGTGCGTGACGTACAAATGATCACTCAGCATGCTTTCATGGGTGATATAACCTACCAAAACGCTGGAGCTATGTTATTTGGCTATAAGCCACTACCTGGTTACCTTTGAAATAAGGAGAAGATGATGAGTGAGAAATCTATACTGCGTGTATTATTTTGTATAGGAGTGAACCAGAACTTCATGGATGCCGCTGATAAAGAAATGAGAGATGTCTGGGATGCCTTCGTTGCGATGATGCAGGGTATTTCTCGTCTCCCTGGTGTGCGGGTGTTAGGTGTATTAGACGACGATAGAATTATGGTTGGTCCGTCAAGTACTTTCCCGTGGACAACCTATATCCTTGCTGACGTGCCGGACTACGATACTGTGATCGCCGCTTGCAATCTGCTCCGTATCACACCGGTAGGCGATGGAACACACAAGTTGTGGAAGTACATGCGCGTTGAGGCCCGCATTGGCCGAGAGCTGGTGATTCCTAACTGAGTCAGGATTAAATCATTATGTCATTTTCTACCTTGCCATCTAACCAACAAATCGAAGTTCGCCTCGCACGTTTTGAGGCCGAACATGCAGTGCGCGCTTGTATGCACCGCTACATGGTGCTGTGCGACACACTGAACGCCGCTAGTCCACTGGACGAACTGTCCAAACTATTTACTCGCAATGCAATATGGGAGGGGATTGGTGAAAAATACCGGGTCAGCTTCGGGCGTATGGAGGGGCGTAAGGCGATTCGGGAGATGTTCGCAAAGTACATGACAGAACCTCCTCATTTTTTAATCAATGTTCATTTCCTAACCTCTGAATTTATCAATGTTACGGGAATGCGCACAGCTACCGGTAGCTGGGTGATGTTGCAGGCATCCACCTTCGCCACTGGTGGTTCACACCTTAACGCTGCCCGTCTTAGGGTAAATTTTCAGCGTAGCAAGTCGGGTATTTGGCGGATTGCATATTTTTGTACTGAGAACCTTTTCAGTCGACCAGTGGATGCATGGAACAAGGACGATCTCCTGCCTGTGCCAAAATGATCTCTACCTATTTTTTGTAAACGATAGACCAATCCAGAGGAGAAAACCATGATGAGCAAGTACAATGCTGTTGACCAAATGAACCAAGTTCATACCTTCGCTGATCTGGTACAGCCAGACAGAGTGCACACTTCCCTCTATACTGATCCTGCCATCTTTGAGGCAGAGATGGACAAGATTTTCTCCAGTACATGGGTATGGGTTGCTCATGCGAGTGAACTGCCTGATGTAGGTAGTTACAAGAACACCTATATAGGTCGTCAGCCAGTGATTGTGGTGCGCGACCGCAAGCAGAAAGTGCATGTGCTTCTCAACCGTTGCCGCCACCGTGCAGCTACGGTGTGTGAAGGGAGGAAGGGAAAGGCTAACAGTTTCGTGTGTCCTTATCATGGTTGGAGTTACTCGCTTGATGGCGATCTACGTGGCATACCGTTCCCTGAGAGCTATGGAAACCATATCGAGAAGGATAAGCTGGGTCTTGTGAGTCTGCGAGTTGAAGAATACGCAGGAATGATTTTTGCCTCATTCAAAAATGATATTGAACCGCTAGTGGATTATCTAGGCCCGGCTAAAAAATGGATGGATCTTTTTATGAAACAGGGAGGAGGTTATCCTATCAAAGTGGCTGATGCTCATCGCTTCCGTTTTTTGGGAAACTGGAAGATCCAGCTTGAGAACACTACAGATGCATATCATTTCCCTCTTATTCATAAATCTTTTCTGTCATCAGTGGACCAGCAGACTGCAAGGATGCTCGACTTCGTTAATGGTCCTGGTTACGTGGAAGATTTGGGTAATGGTCATAGCGTAATGGTAATGATTCCTGAGTTGATAGACCTCGAAGAAAACCTTGACGCACCTATTCCTGATCGTTTCACTGAGCTTGCCCAGCAACTTCGCAATGAGGGTTATAGTGATGTTGAGGTCCGTCGCATTGTACGTGCTGTAGGTGGTTGTGGCTTTAACCTAAACATCTTCCCCAATATTGCCTGTTCTATGGCATTTTTCCGCGTGTTGCAGCCGATTTCAGTGAACGAGACTGAGATACACCACATGGCCCTAACGATGGATGGTGGTCCGGCAATTGCTAACCAAGCTCGCTTGCGTCTGCATGAGCATTTTCAGGGTCCAATGGGATTTGGTACTCCTGACGACGCTGAGGCATGGGAACGAGTCCAGAAAGGTGCCCAAGCGGGCAAGGATCTATGGATTATGCTAAATCGTGGTCTCGCAGGCGAAAAACTGACGGCTAGCGGCCGTGTGAGTGACGTGAGTGCTGAAACAGGAATGCGTGCTGCTTATCAGCAGTGGAAAAAACTGATGACTTCCAGTTAATTGATATTTTCTCTATTTTTATCTTGATTTTTATCTAGATTTTTATCTAGGAGGAAAATTATTATGGATAACATACTCATTAATCAAATTAGCGCTTTTCTCTGGCAGGAAGCCGATATGCTAGATCATTCTGAATATGATTCATGGCTTAATTTGTGGACGTCTGATGGTCTATACATTGTGCCGATCGATCCCGGGGAAAAAGATTTCTCCAATACACTAAATTACGCCTATGACAACGCGGAGATGCGCTCCAAGCGTGTGGCAAGGTTACTGAGTGGCGAGTCAGTCAGCACAACACCGCCACCACGTACTATCCGCTCAGTGTCGCGCTTCCGTATTCTTGCTGAGGATGGGGGAATAGTTACCGTACGCTGTGCCCAGGATCTTCATGAATTCCGGAGAGACGTACAGAAGCACTACATTTCCGACGTTACTTTTGAGCTTGTACATAATTCTACTAGTTTCCTTATTCGACGTAAGATTATCCGTCTTCTTAACTCAACTGATGCGCTTCAGTGCATTGGTTTTATTTTGTAAAGGGGGGATTATGTCCCAAGTCGCACTGGTTACAGGTGCCGCCAGCGGTCTTGGCTACATCATTGCTAATAAGTTGCATACAGCTGGTTACGCCGTTGCGGTTACTGACCATAAGGCTAAATTGGCTACCGATGCGGTTGCTCGCCTTGGTGGCGGTGATCGACTATTGCCAATTGAATTAAACGTAAAGCATAAAGAGGACTTCGAACGTGCTCTTGGCTTTATTATAGGACGGTGGGGTGGGTTACAAGTTGTGGTGAATAATGCGGCGATAACGCCTACCACTTCGGCCATGATGATTACCCCCGACGAATTCGACGAAGTCATCGCAGTCAATCTGCGAGGTACCTTTTTCGGCTGTCAGGTGTTTGGTTCTTATATGGCGAAAGTCGGTTATGGGCGAATTATTAATATGGCATCTTTAGCTGGACAGAATGGTGGTACTACAGCAGGTGCCCATTACGCTGCATCAAAGGGAGCAATCATCACGCTTACTAAAATTTTCGCGCGAGAGCTAGCTTCCGCCAATGTTACAGTAAACGCCATAGCTCCAGGTCCGTTAGATCTTCCGTCGGTACGCGCTGCTATGTCACCAACTAATCTTGAGAAACTCATAAATAATATGATTCCAGTGAAGCGTTTAGGAAATCCTGAGTTTGTCGCGGATCTAATCGTCTCCATCGCCTCCCCTTCCGCTGATTTTACAACTGGAGCGACTTGGGACGTGAATGGTGGCATTTTCATGCGTTGAGTCTACGCCCACCACCTAGAGAGTATGCAATGTACGAAGAAACTTTTCAGGTCATCGTCAGACGACGCCAGGAACAAGGTAAAGATATTATTGTGGTAGATTTAGCTCGACCCGACGGTGGCGAATTGCCACCGTTCGAGGCAGGAGCCCATGTAGATCTTTACCTAAACAATGGGTTAGTTCGGCAGTACTCCCTCGCTAGTCGTCCCAGTGATCGCCACGTTTACCGCCTTGGTATCTTACGAGATCCTGCCTCGCGTGGCGGTTCTATTGCCGCGCACGCTTGTCTTATCGAAGGTGCCATTGTGCGCATCGGAACTCCGCGCAACAACTTTCCTTTGGTATCGAATGCCAAACGAAGTGTGTTAGTTGGTGGTGGGATAGGTATCACTCCTTTGATCGCCATGGCTTGGTCGTTACATGATACGGCTGCCAACTTTGAGCTCCATTACTGTAGTCGCAGTCGTAGTGCCTGTGCGTTTCTTGATGAGCTTGCTGCCAGCCCCTTCGCAGCTCGTGTGCATTTACATTTTGACGATGAACCGTCAAATCAGCAACTTAATCTTGCTACCGTGTTGGCTGGGGCTGATGTTGACACCCACATCTACACGTGTGGTCCGAAGGGGTTCATGGACTGGGTAATTGGTGAAGCTCGTCGTCTAGGTATCCCTGATAGAAACATTCATAAGGAGTATTTTCAGGCAGACACCAATACAGATGGTGCTGCCTTTGACGTTATTGCCAAGAAGAGTGGAAAGAAAGTACGAGTGGCCGAAGGGCAGAGTATTGTCGATGCGCTTGCCACTGTGGGGATCAAGGTAAACGTATCTTGTAAGCAAGGTGTCTGCGGTAGTTGCCTTTGTACTGTGCTGGAAGGCGAACCCGATCATAGGGATGTCTTCTTGACTGACGAGGAGCGGGCTGCTAACGACCAGATCCTACTGTGCTGCTCCCGCGCGAAAACTCCATACCTGGTGTTGGATATTTAACATGCGCCCTACAAAAGGAGAAAATCATGATTAATTCTGCTGTCTTCCGTGATGGTATGGCTTTATTGGCTAGTGCTGTTACTGTCATCACAACTGATGGCCCTAAGGGATTGGCCGGTTTTACTGCTACCGCTGTGTGTAGTGTTACTGATCAGCCACCTACCTTATTGGTGTGTATGAATCGGAAATCTTGGGCTTATCCTATTTTCGTTACCAACGGCGTGTTATGTGTGAATGTCCTTGGTGCTGCTTGCCAAGATGTTGCTAGATTATTCGCTGACCGTGAGGTAATGATGGAAGAACGCTTTGCTCGTATCGCTTGGCGGCGATTCGCCTCTGGTAACCCAATCCTTCACTGTGCCGTAGTGAGTTTTGACTGCTGTATTGTTGAAAATCACGTTTTCGGTACCCATAGTGTTTTCTTTTGTCAAGTGGAAGACATGAGGTATAGCACTGACTCGCCCAGTAATCTCATTTATTTTAACCGAACTTACTGTGATGTGGGAAGTATTTTTCCTGCTTGAATTTCAATGCTGTATGTTTCGATTCTAATATTATTAATGATATAGGTTAGGAGAACATGCAATGAAACTAAAACATTTATTTGGTTTTCTGTTGATCAATTTCCTGTATTCGGCTATTGCCCATGCTGAAATTAAGATAGGGGTTGTGACATCTTCTACCGGTCCCATTGCGTTAGTAGGAATTCCGCAAAAGAATACAATCCCTCTTCTTCCCACAAAGGTTGGTAACGAGCAAATCCGCTACATCCACCTTGACGATGGTAGCGATCCGACAGCTACTGTTGTTGCTGTGAAAAAACTGATTAGTAATGAAAATGTAGACGCCATTATTGGCCCTTCTGGTTCACCTAACGCGATGGCTGTTCTACAGTTTATTGCTGAGAATAAAGTTCCTTTGATTGCACCTGTGGGCACTTCGGCAGTTGTATTGCCAATGACTGAACAGAAGAAATGGGTCTTTAAAACTACCCAGAACGATGATCTGATTGCTTCAGCGCTGCTCGATCATATGGTTAAGACCGGTATTAAGACGCTAGGTTTCATTGGAACATCTGATCCCTATGGTGAGAATTGGGCCAAGGTTGTGGCTGAAGAAGCTTCTAAGAGGGGAATTAAAATTGTTGCTGATGAGCGTTTCCAACGTCAGGATAACTCTGTTGCTGCTCAGTCCCTCAAGATCCTTGCAACTCAGCCTGATGCCGTGTTGATCGCCGCTCCCGGTGCACCAGCCGTTCTACCTCAACTGGCTCTCGTTGATCGTGGCTACACGGGCAAATTTTATCAGACTCACGGTGCCGCCCTACCTGATTTTCTCAAGTTGGGCGGAAGGAAAGTAGAAGGGACGATTTTAGCTGCTAGCCTGATGTTGGTTGTTGATCAAGTACCTGATACTCACCCGTCCAAAATAATTGCAAAAAATTACATTGATTCATATAAAAAAATCTATAACTCTATACCGGCTACTTTTGGTGCCAACGTGTTTGATGCAGGTGTGCTACTTGAACACGCAATTCCAATCGCGTTAGCAAAGGGTAAGCCGGGATCTCTCGAGTTTCGAGTAGCGCTGCGTGATGCATTAGAAAATAATATCCATGAAGTACCGGGTACTCAAGGTGTCTATAATATGACGCCAGAAGACCATAGTGGTTTTGACGAACGAGGTCGAGAACTAATCACTGTAATCGATGGAACGTGGAAACTTCTGAAATAACTTAAAAATATATTTTTGAATTTCTATTTGGTGATTTTAAAATTTTTGACATAAGGAAACCTCGATCAATTCCCATTTTTACGGGGAAACTCCCATTTTTAAGGGGAATTTGGGATGCAACAGGTTTCTCATGATACTTGAAACTGAATTGCATCCAATCTCCTTCCTTTTGGGCAAAAGGATCGAGCACAGACCCTTCAAGTCCTACGAGCCTTGGTTCATGCATCTTCTGGATTTTAAATTACTTGCGCATATTAATTAAGGTTGATTGTAATGCAAAAGTGTCGCTACTTCAGGAATGTTTGAATGGATGCATCAATCTTTGCATTATTGACGCAAGACGGCATCGTCAACGGGGCAGTCTATGTATTGCTCGCGCTTGCCTTGGTGCTGGTCTTTACCGTCACGCGCATCATCTTCATCCCCCAAGGGGAGTTCGTCGCCTTTTCGGCGCTCACGCTGGCCATGCTCGAGAACGGACGCTTTCCGGGCACCGTCTGGCTGGTGCTCGCCGGGGGGCTGGCCGTGTGCGCTATGGAGGCGGGCGCGCTCGTGGCGCGCCACGACTGGCGCCACCGTTTGCAGGTGCTCGGCTGGAACCTCGCCTATCCGCTCGCCCTGTGGGCGCTCGCGGCGCTCGTCGACTGGCGCGGCGCCGGGCAGTTGGCTCGCATCGCCTTCACCCTGGCCCTGGTGATACCGCTAGGGCCGATGATGTTCCGCGTCTTCTTCCAGCCGATCGCCGCCGCGCCGGTGCTGGTGCTGCTCATCGTGGCGGTGGCGGTGCACGTGGCCCTCGTCGGCCTGGGGTTGTGGATGTTCGGCGCCGAGGGCTACCGTACCCTGCCGTTGTGGGACGAGAATTTCCTCGTCGGACCCTTGCGCATCCCGGGGCAGGCGGTATGGGTGGTGGGGGCTTCGCTCGCCCTCATCGTGCTGCTGGCGCAGTTCTTCAGCCGCACGATCTACGGCAAGGCGCTGCGCGCCACTGCCGTCAACCGCAACGGGGCGCGTCTCATGGGCATCTCGCCCAACCTCGCCGGCCGGCTCACGCTCATGCTCGCCGCGGCGATCGGCGCAGTCTCCGGCATCCTCGTCAGCCCCATCACCACCATCTACTACGACACGGGATTCCTCATCGGGCTCAAGGGGTTCGTGGCCGCCATCATCGGCGGGCTCGCAGCCTATCCGGCCGCGGCAGCCGGGGCGCTCCTGGTGGGACTGCTCGAATCGTTCAGCTCCTTCTGGGCGAGCGCCTACAAGGAGGTGATCGTCTTCACGCTCATCATTCCCGTGCTCTTCTGGCGCTCGCTGCGCACCCACCACGTCGAGGAGGAGGAAGAATGACGAAAGCGCTTTCCCCCGCCGAACCGCTCGCCGGCCGGCGAGGCATTCCCTCTCGCGGGGTGCTCGCGGCCTTCGTCGCCGTGGTCATCCTCGCGCCGTTCGTGCTACGCCCCTTCCAGGTGAGCCTGCTCGATTACATCGCCCTGTATGCCCTCGTCGCGCTGGGGCTGGTGCTGCTCACCGGCATCGGCGGGCTCACCAGCTTCGGCCAGGCCGCCTTCGTCGGCCTGGGAGCCTACGCCACCGCCGTGGTCACCACGTCGCAGAATCTTCCGGCGTGGCTTGCCTGGGCGCAGGGTTCGCCCTGGGGCGGGCTCATCGTCGGACTCGTGCTCACCCTGGTGGCGGCGCTGGTGATCGGTTCCATCACTCTGCGCCTGTCCGGGCACTACTTGCCGCTGGGCACCATCGCCTGGGGCATCAGCCTCTTCTTCCTCTTCGGCAACCTCGAATGGCTCGGCGGGCACACCGGCATGGGCGGCCTGCCGCCGATCACGTTCTTCGGATTCGAACTGCTCGATCCGACGCACTTCTATTACCTTGCTTGGGCCGTGCTGCTCGCCGCGATCTGGATGATCAGCAATCTGCTCGATTCGCGCGAAGGGCGGGCGATCCGCGCCCTGCGCGGCGGCCTGGTGATGGCCGAGGCGATGGGGGTAGACACCTCGCGCCAGAAGATGGTGATCTTCGTCGTGGCCGCGGTGCTCGCCTGTGTGGCCGGCTGGATGTACGCGCACCTGCAGCGCTTCGTCAATCCCTCGCCTTTCGGCATCAACATCGGCATCGAGTACCTCTTCATGGCGGTGATCGGCGGCTCGGGCTACGTCTGGGGCGCGATCGTGGGGGCGCTCGTCATCACGCTCGCCAAGCAATGGCTGCAGGACTGGCTGCCGCAGCTGCTGGGGCAGAGCGGCAACTTCGAGGTAATCGTCTTCGGCCTGCTGATGGTGCTGGTGCTGCATCGCGCCCGCCAGGGCCTGTGGCCCATCCTCGTACGCCGGGTGCCGGTGGCGGCCGAGCCGCCGCGGCTCGATCCCGCGCTGGAGCCGCTGCCGCAGCGTCCCAAGCCGCAGCGCGGCACGGTGATCCTGGAAGCGCGTGAGGTGACCAAGCGCTTCGGCGGCTTGGTGGCGAACGACAAGATGAGCCTCACCGTCAAGGCCGGCGAAATCCTCGCCCTCATCGGCCCCAACGGGGCGGGCAAGAGCACCCTGTTCAACCAGCTCTCCGGGGTCGATACGCCCACCGAAGGCAAGATCTTCTTTCTCGGTGAAGACGTCACCGGCAAATCGTCGCGCGAGATCGCGCACATGGGCATGAGCCGGACCTTCCAGCACGTCCGGCTGCTATCCAGCCGCTCCGTGCTCGAGAACGTCGCGCTCGGGGCGCACCTGCGCGGCCATGCCGGCGTGTTTGCCGCCATGCTGCACCTGGAGCGCAAGGAGGAAGCACGGCTGCTCGCCGAAGCGGCCCGCCAGATCGAACGGGTAGGGCTGTGGGAGCATCGCTTCACCGAGGCCGGGGCGCTCGCGCTCGGTCAGCAACGCATCGTCGAGATCGCCCGTGCACTGTGTGCCGACCCCTGCCTGCTGCTGCTCGACGAGCCCGCCGCCGGCTTGCGCCACAAGGAAAAGCAGGCGCTCGCCGAGCTGCTCGACCGGCTGCGCGCCGAAGGCATGGGCATCCTGCTCGTGGAACACGACATGGACTTCGTCATGGGGCTGGCCGATCGGGTCGTCGTCATGGAATTCGGCCAGAAGATCGCCGAAGGGCTGCCGGAAGAAGTGCAACAGGATCCGGCCGTGCTCGAAGCCTATCTGGGAGGGGTCCAATGAACGCCGACACGAGGCCGCTGCTCGAAGTGCGCGGGCTGTGCGTTTCCTATGGCAAGGTGGAGGCGCTGCACCAGGCCAGCATCGAGGTGGGCGCCGGGCAGATCGTCACC